>NZ_JASDDA010000061.1:0-19759 GCF_030407645.1 Pseudoalteromonas sp. APC 3495
AAAGGGATCAAGGAAAAATAGGGTCAGGTCTCTCTTTTTGCCTTTTTATCATAATAGTTATTTTAATAAGGATATTAAATTAAGTGTTATTAAGAGTGTTTGTATTTATTAGTGTTTTATTTTCTGCTGATGCAATTGCAATTGCAATTGCAGTTGTTGGCAAAGGCCATGTTAGTGGGAAGATCACAAATATTACCAGTATTAGTTCAGGGTTGCTTGTGCGTATTAATGCTAACGAAGAAAAAATAATAGGGGTCAGATCACTTGCTTCATAATACTTTGTCATGATTGTTCAGGTATTAGCATATGAGTAGTATTGTGAAGCAACGAACCTGCCCCCTGTGAGTAGAGGCGGGATT
The DNA here is from genome assembly GCF_030407645.1 of Pseudoalteromonas sp. APC 3495. Lineage (NCBI taxonomy): Bacteria > Pseudomonadati > Pseudomonadota > Gammaproteobacteria > Alteromonadales > Pseudoalteromonadaceae > Pseudoalteromonas > Pseudoalteromonas sp. APC 3495. The sequence continues at coordinate 360 of NZ_JASDDA010000061.1, forward strand.
GAAATCTCTTACTACTAAAGGTTATATGAATAGCTCTGGAGTGATAGGAAGACGAGGTAAATATTATAGCTGCTGGCTTACAACCTTATGTCAAATATGAATATCCTATCATTAAAAACAGTAATACACCTTGGAACTTGACGCTTGAAATTCTAAGGTTAGATGCTACTAGAGGAGACGTAGCTGAATGAAGGAAAAAATTCTAATATTATTTTTTTTATTAGTTAGCAATATTGTTTCAGGTAAAGGTTTCGAAAAAGAGCACCATGTAACAATTGAAATGGTTGAAAATGATATTTTACATAATAGGCGACTAAACGTTTCTCAAATATTATATGTATTGGAGCGCAGCAAAGTTACTAATCCACTTAAGGTTAATTATTTATACGGGGTTATTTATTACTTTGGTGATTATGGTTTAGATAAAGATAACGATAAAGCATACCATCACTTAAAGATACCAGCAGAGAATGGAGATATATCTGCTGCCTATTTGTTAGGAACACTTTTAGTAGATGATAGTCCACTTAAAGATATTGAAAACGGCATTAAATACCTAAAATTCGCATCTGATAGGGGGAGTGTTGATGCAATACTAAACTTGTATGAAATGTATAGAATCGGCAAGTATAAGGGTGAAGATCATATACTCAAGCTTTTAAGTTATGCTGCTAAAAGCGGTAGTGAGGAAAGCGCTATTCAGTATGCTGATACATTATTTAATATAAGTTTAATTGAACAAAGTGATAAAAAAGCACAGGCAGCTGCTTTATTTTTAATAGACTACAATTTTAAATCACTCAAAGGGGAGAAGTTTTATTTACTATCTGGAATATATGGGTTGTCAAACTCTCCTATTTATAATGAAATAAAAAGAGACCATTATTTGAACTTGGCTGCCAGAGAGGGGCACAGTTTTGCGATAAGGTTATTGGATGAAATTGATTTAATAAAAGCTAACAAAAAACACTAATAGCAGGTGCTTTTTAATATTACCTCTAGGTATATTTCTCTAGAATATCCTCAGTCAATGAAGCTGGTGTATAACAATTAAAGTGCTCCTAGATAAGTACGAAGTTGTTTTACAAGGCTAAAGTTTATTTTGTTTATACTGGTTCAAGTTATGTTTAAATTAATAATATAAAAGATAGCAAGAGGAATTAAACTATTTGCTTAGTTTATAAAAAATTAGCTGGGCTAGCTCAAGGTAAACTAAAAAGAGCAGCGAAAGTGCTGCTCGTTTATTGAATGTTTTCAGGTTAGCTGTTCAAGCCAAATGGATCGTCAATGCTGTGGCTTGGCTGGGTAAACCAACGCGGGCCGTCATCTGTCATATAGAAGTGATCTTCTAATCTCACACCAAATTCATCTGGAATAACCAGCATTGGCTCGTTACTAAAACACATGCCTGTGGCAAGCGGGGTTTTATCGCCGCCCACTAAGTATGGCCATTCATGAATGTCTAAGCCAATACCATGGCCTGTGCGGTGTGGGCAACCTGGTGTTTGGTATTCAGGGCCTAAGCCTTGAGCTGCTAAGTAGCTGCGAGCGGCTTGATCAACCGATTCACAGGTTTCGCCGAGAGCTGCTTGATTGAAAGCTGCTAACTGGGCCGCTTTTTCAAAATCCCAAAATAGGCGTTGGCGGCTGGTTGCTTCACCAAATACGTAAGTGCGGGTAATATCAGACAGGTAATCGTGCACTTTACATCCGGTATCAATAAGCACCATGTCGCCTTTTTTCAAAATTTGCGGATCTTTTACACCATGAGGGAATGAGGTAGCAAGGCCAAACAATACAATACAGAAGTAATTTCCCGGGGCACCTACTTTTTGATGCGCTTTTTTTATAAATTCTTCGACTTCTACTGTGCTAATTCCTTCATAAAGCATGCTCGCAGTAGCCTGATGAACCGCTAAAGTCATATCCATGGCGCATTGCATTAATGCTAATTCATTGGCTGATTTATGCATTCTACAATGTGCGGTTACAGGTTGTGCGTTAACTAGTTTTAATCCTGAACTGGCTTTATTGATGCCATCAAAAATAAAAAACTGTGCGCTTTCATCAATGCCCACGGTAGCGGTGTTGCTAATATTAAGCTGTTTCAGCACTTTAACGAATAGCTCAAAAGGGTTCTCGTGTTCTTGCCAGCCGTGAATTGGGCCATCAATGACTTTAAAGCCATTTAAAGAGCCAATTTCAAAGTGGGGGGCAATGTATTGCACCTCACCCATGGCGGGTAAAATAGCGCCGACTAGTCGTTCACTGGCGTACCATTTCATACCGGTAAAATACGTTAAGTTGGTACCTGCATTTAAATATATCGCATCAATATTATTAGCTTGCATATAAGCTTGCGCTTTGGCCATACGCACTAAATACTCATCGGCCTGAATTGGCGTTACTGAGTGGGTCATATTGCTTAAACTAGCAAGTGCTTGTTCGGGTGTGTGTGTACCAATACCAACTGTGGTCATATATTTCTCCTACAAAATTTTGCATAGTGTGTAGGCTAAATGAGTTCAATTCAAATTAATTGCGATTAGTGAACAAGGGATTGAACAAATAGGGGGAGTTATCAAGTCCCTCATTCCCAAGGACTTGATAACCTTGGGCTATTTTTTCGCGTAGGGTAAACGATTGAGCTTATTCGCCGTGTGGTAGCTATCTAATCCGGTTACTGCAACGGTATCGATGGCTTGTAAGTCTAAAAAGCCATCACTTTGGAGTGCTGATTTATCTACATAAACATCCATTATTTCGCCAATAACCAGCTCAGTGCCATTAACAGCTAAATGCTGATTCTCGACAAATTTTACTGCGTATTTTAGTCGGCTTTGTGCAACAAAAGGCGCTTTAAAGTCGTTTAAGTACTCTGTTTTTAAACCCGTTGCATCAAACTCAGACTCATCTTTAGCGTAACGTGCCGATGTTTGGTGTGCCTGCTGGTAAATATCACTATTTACTTGGTTAATAGTATAAACGCCTGTTTCTATAATATTTTCGAATGTATGCCTTGGTACGCTGTGGGGGCGCATTATCATGCCTACTAGCGGTGGGTGTGCGCCTAAATGAATAACTGAACTGACAATGGCTAGATTAGTATTACCTTGTAAGTCTTGTGTGCCAATTAAGTTTGCACTTTTAAACCCTGAAAGTGAGTTGATAAAGTGTGTACGGGTATGTTTTTCAAGTGCGGCTATGCGGTCTTTCGAAAAATGCATGTGTTTGTTCCTTACCATTTTATGGTGTTTCCTTGCCAATCTAGGTAGGCAGGTTCGCCGTTGAGTTCTAGCTGTGGGTTTTCGTAAGTAAATTTAAATAATTGCTGAGCAACAAAGTCAGGGGTAAACAGTTTATCTGCGGGCACATTTTTTTGAAATGGCTTAGAGAGCTGTGTATCTGTAGTACCCGGGTGAAATAAAACAAGTTTGGTATTTTTAGCGCGACGAGCAAGTTCAATGGCGGCTGTTTTAAATAACATGTTCAGCGCAGACTTAGATGCGCGATAGGTATACCAGCCACCCAATTTATTGTCGTTAATACTGCCTACACGAGCGCTCAAAGCAGTAATTGCGCAGTGAGTTTTATGATTAAGCAGCGGCACTATACTTTGCAAACACAGCAGGGGTACAAGCGTATTAGAGTGCATAAGCTGCATAAAATAATCACTGTTGATTTCTTCAAGCTTTTTTTCTGGCATGTGCTGGTCGTTATGTAATTGACCATTAAATATTATTACCTGAGCAAGCTCAATTTGTTGTGACTTTAACGACTGGGTTAGCTCATTTAGGCTTTGCGCCGAGTAGTCGCTGTAGAAATAGGTTACCTTGTCATCATTATGCTCAATATTCGATGAGCTGACACAAATTATATTAAATTGTGTTGCTTGCTGATTTAAATGATTTACGTAGGACTGTGCAATGGCGCTACTGGCGCCAAATAAAATCACTGTTTTCATTTTTCACCTTTAGATTTCATATTGCATTGACCATTACTACACTGCGCATTGGGCATTAAAAAACGGCTAATGTGATGACGATATTTTGCAAAAAAAGTGTAAGCATGATCGGCAAAAAAGCGAATTACTGGCAAACGAATTATTTTAAGCCAGCGGTATTTTCCAACGATGCGCCAAGCTTGATAAGTGACGTCTAAGCCGTAAATCATCTGCCCCTTATCAGTTTGGGCGTGCAATAAATCCATGGCATTTTGTTTATCGATTGCAGGAAAACGCTCACTAAAATCATCCGCATTTAAATCTTCTAGTGTAATTTTATGATCAACATCGGCACGTTTTAAATGTTGCATTTCTGCATTGCAAAGGGGGCAATTACCATCGTAAAAAATGATCATGTCATCGCTTTGTGTTTATTTTACATATGCTTTTTTACGACAAGGCGATGCAAATGGATCTATTAAATATTCCCGCTTAATGATATTAATAGGTCTCCAAGAAACGAAGGAGAGCTAGAAATGAGTGAACAATATGCCGCCTTGCGAGGTAATGTTAGTCTACTTGGTCAATTATTAGGACAAACTATTAAAGATGCCCAAGGCCAAGAGATTTTAGATAAAGTAGAAGAAATTCGGGCTTTATCAAAATCATCTCGCAGTGGCAATGAAGCCGATCGCCAAGCGTTAATTGATGTACTCCATGCGCTTAGTGATGAGGAGCTTTTACCGGTTGCCCGTTCATTTAATCATTTTTTAAACTTAGCTAATGTTGCTGAGCAGTTTCATACCGTATCACGTTTTAATGATGTTGGTTTTTGCCAACTAAATCCTCTCACTCAAACATTAAAAACGTTAGCAGCAAAGGCCGAACAAGGTCAGCTTAATCATAATCATTTAGCCGACACACTCTCAAAACTCCACATAAACTTAGTACTAACCGCTCACCCAACCGAAGTGACTCGCCGTACTATTATTAACAAACATGTTGAACTAAGCGATTGTTTAGCGTCGCTTGAGCGCACCGACAACCTTGCGCAGGAGCGCGAAGCGATATTAAATCGAATTGCGCAGCTAATTAGCCAAGCTTGGCATACTGACGATATTCGTCGTTCTCGCCCAAGTCCAGTTGATGAAGCTAAATGGGGCTATGCGGTAATTGAAAATAGCTTATGGGATGCCGTGCCACGTTTTTTACGTGAGTTTAGCCAGCATGTTAAACAGCATTTGAGCCTTGAGCTACCAGCTAACTACAGTCCGATAGAATTTACGTCATGGATGGGGGGGGATCGAGATGGTAACCCGTTTGTAACCGCCGAGGTGACTAAGCAAGTACTCGATCATGGCCGTTGGATGGCGCTGGATTTATATCAGCGTGATTTAGAAACTTTGTGTGCTGAACTTTCCATGTCTGATGCCAGCGATGAGCTTATTAAGCTGGCAGGGCAAGAGTTTGAACCTTATCGAGCCGTGCTCAAAGAGCTTAAAAATCAAGTGGCTGAAACAGTGATGTACTTAAGCGCTAAAATTAAAAATAAGCGTACAGAATCACAAGATTTAATTACTGATATTAACCAAATTAAGCACCCAATTGAGGTGTGTTATCGCTCATTGTTAAAATGCAATATGCAAGTGGTTGCTGATGGCTTGCTATTAGATGTGATCCATCGTGTAAATAGCTTTGGTTTGCGTTTGGCAAAACTGGATGTGCGACAGGATTCGTCAAGACACAGCGATGTGTTTTCAGAATTAACTCGTCATTTAGGTATTGGCGATTACAATCAATGGGAAGAGCAAGACAAACAAGCTTTTTTACTGACAGAGCTAAATTCACGTCGTCCGCTTATTCCTAGGCATTGGCAACCAAGTCCAGAAGTGCAAGAGGTGCTTGATACCTTTGATGTTATTGCCCAGCAAGATGAAAAAACCTTTGGTTTATACATTATATCTATGGCACGAACCGCCTCTGACATATTAGCAGTGCAGCTATTACTTAAAGAGTCTGGCTGTGGTTTTGAACTGCCTGTGGCGCCTTTATTCGAAACCTTGGATGATTTAAACGATGGCCACAACGTGATCACTACGCTTTTAAATAACGAGTGGTACCGTGGACACATTAAAAACACCCAAAATGTAATGATTGGCTATTCAGACTCAGCCAAAGATGCAGGCATGATGGCTGCTGGTTGGGCACAATATGAGGCAATGGATAAGCTCGTACAACTAGCGGATGAACGCGGTATTGAGCTTATTTTATTCCATGGACGTGGTGGTACGGTTGGACGTGGTGGTGCGCCTGCTGCACAAGCATTGCATTCTCAGCCGCCGGGGTCGTTAAAAGGCGGGCTTAGGGTAACAGAGCAAGGTGAAATGATCCGCTTTAAATTTGGCCTGCCTAATGTTGCATTACAAAGCTTAAATATTTATGCAGGTGCGGTACTACAAAGTAATTTATTGCCACCACCAGAGCCTAAATCACAGTGGCGCGAAGTAATGGCATTAATTAGCGATGTGTCGTGTGAGCATTACCGTAATGTGGTGCGCCACGATGAAAACTTTGTACCTTACTTTAGAATGGCGACACCTGAATTAGAACTGTCAAAACTACCGTTAGGCTCAAGGCCTGCAAAACGAAATCCAAATGGAGGGGTTGAGAGCTTACGTGCTATTCCATGGATTTTTGCGTGGAGTCAAAACCGGTTAATGTTACCTGCATGGTTAGGTGCATTAAGTGGACTTAAAGCCGCGCTTGAAAAATATGGGATTGAAACCTTAAGCGAAATGAGTTTGCAATGGCCGTTCTTTAGAGCACGTTTAGAAATGCTAGAAATGGTATTTAGTAAAGCGGATAGCTGGTTGAGTGAGCATTACGATAATGCGCTGGTGGAAGAGATGTATAAGCCTTTAGGTGTTGCCTTGCGAGAGGAACTTGGTGAGGCGATGACGTTAGTGCAATCATTAAGCCCACAAAAAAGCTTATTGGCTGATCAGCCTTGGATCAAAGAGTCTATTGGGCTTAGAAACCCATACACCGACCCGCTTAATGTATTACAAGTTGAGTTATTACGTCGTTCTCGTGGCGATGATAAAGGCAATGAAAATGATATAGACAATGCCTTGATGATCACTATGACCGGTATTGCAGCGGGTATGCGTAATACAGGTTAATCCAAAACTAGATTAGTTTTAGAGGGAACACACGACGTGTTCCCTTTTTTTACGTTGAATAGGCTGGTATTTAGTTTGCCAACCTTTTACACTACTTGGCCATTGAACAAATAAAAACTATTATGGCTTCAGCAACTTTTAAAGTGCAACATAATACAGCACTTAGCAATTCACACATTTCTCTAAACGTAGCGCAAACGCAAGCTCTACGCAGTCAATTAAAAACTCAACGCGGTATTTTATATTCAAGCGATATTAAAGCGCTTTGCACCGAGCTTAATGTTAGCGACGATGCATTATTACAAGGCTTAGTGCCTATGGCTTCAGAGTTTTCCGTTGCACCTATTTCCAAATTTCATGTCGGCGCAATTGTAAAAGGGCTCGATTCACAAGGAAACACTACTTTTTACTTTGGCGCTAACGCTGAGTTTGACCATCAAGCACTTAGTTTAGTGGTGCACGGTGAGCAATCTGCAATTAATAATGCCTGGTTAAATGGCGGTAAAAAAATTCTTAAAATAGCGATTAGTGATGTCCCATGTGGGTACTGTCGTCAATTTATGAATGAACTCGCTGATGCGAAAGAGCTTGATATTTTACTGCCAGCACAAAACTTTAAATTGGCAGAGTTATTACCTCATTCATTTGGACCAACCGATTTAGGCAATGAGCACAGCTTATTTAACCCAGCAGAGCAAACTAATTGTTTTGAAAACAAACAACTTGATGAAAAGCTGATGAGCTATGCTTTAGCGGCTTATGTGCCATACAGCCAAAATTACAGTGCAGTAAAAATAAGTACGTTTGAAAACGGTGATTTTTATGGCAGCTATGCAGAAAATGCAGCGTACAGCCCGAGTTTATCGCCATTACAAAGTGCTGTGAGTCAGTTGTTTTTAGCAGGACTGAGCTTTGATAAGCAAACAGTTAAATCAGTTACGTTATTAGAAACGGCTGGTCATGAAAACCAATCAGGGGTGGCAAAAGCCGTGTTAGCAAGCTTTACTGGCTTGCCAACACTTGAGGTTATTAGCGCAACATTAGCCAAGTAACACTTTAGCGGCTTCAAGTACCACGGCAACCGATTTTTTCTCAATCTCGCCGTGGTCTACGTTAGGAATTTCTTGACGTGTTCTATTTACTAATACACCTGCAACACAGGCTGCTTGTAGGCCAAGAGCGGCACACATAGTAAATAAAGTAGCCGATTCCATTTCGTAGTTCATCACGCCTAGTTTTTGCCATTCTTCACAGCTACCCTGTAATGACTTAGGAACATAACCAGAATGCGTATCGTAACGCTCTTGTCCTGGGTAGAAGGTATCGCTTGAAGCGGTGATACCGATATGAAAATCGATGTTTAGGTTTTCACAGGCTTTTACCATCGCTTGAGTGGCAAAAAAATCAGAAACAGCAGGGTAGCACAGCGGTGCAAAATGCTGACTCGCGCCATCCAAACGAACTGAGGCTTGGCTAATTAAAATATCGCCTTCGTTAATGTGCGGCTGAATCGCGCCTGTTGTGCCAATGCGAAGAAAGCTACGTACGCCAAGTTGAGCCAGTTCTTCAACCGCAATTGACGTTGAAGGGCCGCCGATACCGGTTGAACATACAACCACTGAGTGGCCGTTTAATTGGCCTAAATAAATGTGAAACTCACGCGTTTGAGCAAGGCAGGTTGGATTATCTAAGAACTGTGAAATGCGTGCTGCACGATCTGGATCCCCTGGAACAATAGCCAGTTTTGCACCTTTTAAATCATCAATACACAGTCCTAAGTGAAATACCTTTTCCATAACTAAGCCTTTTTAATAAGAGTTGTTGTCAATTTAACATGATTACGAGAAACCTAAATGAAGTACAGGACGGATGTCCGTATTGATTTATTCATCAACTCTGAATATTCAATCAATGGCTAAAATTACTAACAAAATGAGCCAGTTGACTTGTTTGCTCAGACACTATATTCATACCTCAGAGCAAACCAGTAGCTAGCCAAAAGAGTTGTTAGCTAAATTTTAAATTGTTTATATTCATAAGGTTAGTTAGTAGGTTTTGTATTGTTTTGCCACTGACCTAACCTCGCAAAACACAACGTTCAGTGATTTTTATAACCACATACAATTAATTTTTAATTTATTCAGCGTTCGTCGTTTTGCATAACTACTCAATAATAGACAAGATATTCAGATTGAAAAAGGGTTTACAATGAGCACACAATTTCAAGCATTTAAAAATAAAGTTGAACACTGTTTATGTGCACCTGGCGACGGTGTATTTACGGTTAATACGGCAAAAGAACGCAAAGCAGCACTCAGAAATAAATTATATGGTCAAACTGAAAATGTCGATGCTTTATGGCGTGACTCGCTAAATGAATTACCTAACTCACCCCACAAAGCGGTTATGCTGGGGATTAGCTCTGATTGTGGTGGTGGTATTTTACGCGGTGCAAACTGGGGGCCTTTATTTTTACGTTCAGCTTTAATTGACCAGCAAACACAGTGTCGTTCATTTGACTTAGGTGATGTGCGCGTAATACCGCATTTATTACACGATAAATACTTAAACGAGGCAACAATTACCAATTGCCAAAAAGCGCTTTATGGCAATGACAATAACGACCATTTCGTAAGTCCACTGTCTATTACCGAAGATGTATGTGACAGCTTTTATGCAACATTCCAAGATAAAGGCATTTTTGGCATTGGTGGCGATCATTCTATTAGTTACCCGCTGACAAAAGCGTACTTAAAAGCAAAGCGTAGCCAAGGTAAGCGTACGGCTATTATTCATTTCGACGCCCACACCGATTTATTGGTTGAGCGTTTAGGCATCGATTTATGTTTTGGCTCTTGGTGTACCCATATTTTAGAATTTTTACCCGCGCCACATCATTTAATTCAATTTGGTATTCGCTCAAGTGGTAAGCCTAAATCACATTGGGAAAGTACCTTTGGCGTTAAACAGCACTGGGCTGCTGAAATTATTGAGCGTGGCGCAGCCGCTGTTGCTGCCGATACAATCGCGCAACTAAAGGCTGACAAGGTTGATGAAGTGTATGTAAGCTTTGATATTGACGCACTAGATGCTCAATTTGCCTCAGCAACAGGTACACCTGAAGAAAATGGATTAACACCACAGCATGCGCTTGATATTTTGTCAGCCATTGCCGATGAGTTTCCAATAACCGGTGCAGATATGATGGAAATCGCGCCGTTTACCGACAGCTCATTAGTGGGTCAATCAAGCTCAGAGACGACGCTTAGAGAAGGCGCTAAAATTTCAGCATTCTTAATTGCAGCAATGAATCGTTAATCCTAAAGGTCAAAATTGGCTATTTGTAAATAATCCGCTATATTAAATTTGCTTTTATCAAAAAAGTAACATCTTAAATTTTATATAGTGGGTTATTGTGACTAAGTGGTATTGTGTATTATTGTTCATTGTAAGTCATCATTGTACGGCTAAACTTATTGTTGTGACAGAGAACTTTGCGCCTGCGCAGTATCTGGACGCGAATAACAATTTAGTAGGTGATGCTGCCGATAAAGTCCGATTAGTGCTTGATAGCGTAGGTATTGATTATTCAATTTCTGTAAACGATTGGAGTATGGCTTACAATATTGCACTGAGAGATCCCCAAACCTGTATATTTTCTATTTCTCGTTCGCCTGAGCGGGAACATAATTTTATTTGGTTTGCTAAGCTTGCCCAATTTGACACTAATTTTTACTCCCTTAAAAGCAAAGGTATTTCCTTAACTAATTTAGAGCAGGCAAAGCAATACCGTATTGCGGTTTTAAAAGATAACTACAGCCATCATTACTTACTTTCAAAGGGCTTTAAAGAAAACGAAAATTTAATGCTGTTTAGTAGTTTTGATAATATTTTTAAGATAATCCAAACCCGAAGTTCGAGTATTGATTTAGTTGTTATACCAGCGCAGCGAATAAACCATGAACAATCTCATTTATTAAATAAATTACAACTCGAATTACTCATGCCCATCAATGCCCATCAAGCCCCTTTATATTTCGCCTGTAATAAAAATCTACCCGATAACGTAAAGCAACAACTTAGCGCGGCTTTTTCTTCATATGAGTCTAAACTATAAATATTAAGCTTTTGATTTTTATTAGTTATTAATATTATTTAAATATCAATTGCCCTGTCTATAAAAGCGTCTATAATCCAGCTGCTTTTGCTTGTAAAAGCGATTATTTTGGAGTTATAAATGGGTGATTTAATCGGGATTGCGTTATTAATCTTGATGAGTGCGTTATTTGCGATGTCAGAAATTTCGATTGCCGCTTCACGCAAAATTAAGTTAAGAGTAATGGCGGACGAGGGCAATGTGCACGCTTTGGCTGTTTTAAAGTTGCAAGAGCAGCCAGGGGCTTTTTTCGCCATGATCCAAATTACGCTCAATGCGATTGCGATATTAGGCGGGATTGTTGGCGAGCAAGCATTGTCTCCTTACATGCAAGAAATACTACAGCTGTTTTATCAAGGTCCATTACTTGGGCAAATTAGCTTTGTATTATCGTTTTTAATTATTACCTCGTTATTTATTTTATTTGCCGATTTACTCCCAAAGCGTTTAGCGATGATTTTACCTGAGGCCGTTGCCGTGAGGGTGGTGACAATTATGCGCTGGGTTACTTTTGCGCTCACGCCACTGGTATTATTTTTTAATGGCTTAACCAATATTGTTTTACGGGTGTTTAAAGTGCCCAGTGAACGTGAAGATATTGTGACCACTGAAGATATTGTTGCGATGATGGATGCTGGTGCTGAATATGGCAGTTTACAGCAACAAGAGTATGATTTAATAGGAAATGTATTTGATTTAGAAGCGCGTTTCTTATCAAGCGTTATGTCACCGCGTGAGCAAATTGTTTATTTTGATATTGATGAATCTAGCGACGATATAGCAAATAAAATTATAGATCACCCGCACAATCACTTTTTAGTGTGCAAAGGCAATCTTGATAAGTTAATTGGCTCTGTTGAGTCTAAAGATATTTTACGCCAAGTACTCAAAGGTGAGGCGGCAAATATTAACGATGACATGCTTGATAAAGATATTTTTTACTTGCCCGAAACATTGAGTTTATCTGAAGCGTTAAATGCGTTTAAAACCGCTGTGCATCCTTTTGCGGTGGTAGTTAATGAGTATGCTTTGGTGGTTGGGATTGTTACGGTTAAAGATTTAATGAAAGGTTTTATGGGCGATTTAATTACTCATCAAAGTGAAGAGTTAATTATTGAGCGCGACGCCAGTTCTTGGTTAGTGGATGGCTTAACACCGATTGTTGAGCTGGCGAAGGTACTTGAAATTGATGAATTTCCTGATCAAAATCATTATGAAACCGTGGCCGGATATTTAATCTATACCATGAAACATATTCCTAAACGCGCAGAGTTTGTTTTATTTGCAGGTTTTAAATTTGAAGTTGTGGACGTGGAAGGAATTCGTATTGAGCAGTTACTAGTCTCTAGAGTTAATACTGACAGCGAATAATAACAGCCAACATAGCTTAAGAGCAGCCAATGAAAGTTCATTGGCTGCTTTTTTATGGGTGTTACTTAAATAACTCAGCTATTGTTTGTGTTACTTATCTATTCAATTGTAAAAATGTGTAAATGTTGCTCAGTGGCTATTTTTAATTGCTGTACTATAGTTTAGAATGATCGTTCATTCTAAACTAAAAGGTATTTGACATGCAGCGTTCCCGCATCGCTTTTTTTGTATTTTCGGCCCTCGTTGGTTCTGTTGCTTTAAGTGGTTGTGATCAGGTAGCTGAACAACCTAAGGCTTCTGCTCCTGCAGCGACACCTGTTGGTGTGGTCACCTTAACAAGCCAAGCTATTACACTTAAAAAAGAATTACCAGGGCGTGTTAGTGCGTTTCAAATTGCTGAAATTCGTCCTCAAGTCAGTGGTATTGTTCAATCTCGCTTATTTGAAGAAGGCACACAGGTTGAGCAAGGCCAAGCGCTTTATCAAATTAATCCTGACATTTTTGAAGCAGAACTCGCAGCCAGCAAAGCGGCCGTTGCGCGCGCAGAGGCTAGTATTGCAAGCAGTAAATCTAAAGCGTCGCGTTATAAAGAATTGCTAGAAATTAAAGCGGTAAGCCAGCAAGACTTTGATGAAGCCGATGCAGCATACAAGCAAGCATCTGCAGAACTATTAACGGCAAAAGCACAGTTACAAAGCGCGCAAATTAATCTTGATTATAGTCATGTTTCTTCGCCAATTAGCGGTCAAATTAGTAAATCAAGTGTCACTGTCGGGGCACTAGTTAGCGCAGCTCAAACCACAGCATTGGCAACCGTTACTCAGCTTGATCCAATTTATGTAGATTTAACCCAATCAAGCAATGAACTAACCAAACTAAAAAGAGCATTGGCATCGGGTTCTTTAGGGGTTGATTCAACCACGCAAACAGATGTTGAACTTATTATGGAAGATGGCTCTGCGTATCCTCATAAGGGAACATTACAGTTCTCTGAAGTGACGGTTGACCCAAGTACGGGTTCGGTAACGTTACGCGCGAAGTTTCCAAACCCTGAAAAACTATTGCTTCCTGGTATGTATGTACGTGCTGAGGTTGTTGAAGGAGTGAAATCTAATGCAATACTCGCTCCTCAACGCGGTGTTAGTCGCAATACTAAAGGCGAACCTACGGCTATGGTTGTTAGCAAAAACAACACCGTTGAAAGCCGTGTATTAAAGGTAGAGCGTACTTTGGGCGCTAACTGGTTGGTAACCGACGGTTTAGCTGATGGCGATCAATTGATTGTGGAAGGGCTACAGAAAATTCGCCCTGGTGCACAGGTTGCTGCATCACAAGTACAGTCATCAGCAAATAACAGCCAATAACGGAGAATTTCATGTCACGATTTTTTATCGACAGGCCTATTTTTGCATGGGTACTGGCTATTGTGGTGATGCTTGCAGGTATTATTGCGGTTAAAAGTTTACCCGTTGCTCAGTATCCGTCTATTGCACCGCCTGCTATTACGATTACTGCTAACTACCCTGGTGCTTCTGCGCGTACTTTAGAGGACTCGGTGACCCAGGTTATTGAGCAAAAAATGAAAGGCTTAGATGGCTTGTTGTATATGTCATCGACCTCTGAATCAAGTGGTTCAGCAACATTGACTCTTACCTTTGATGCAGAAACTAACCCTGATATTGCACAAGTACAAGTGCAAAATAAACTAGCAACAGCTACGCCGTTATTACCTGAAGAAGTGCAACGACAGGGTGTGGTAGTTGCTAAGTCATCGTCTAGTTTTTTACTCGTTGTTGGTTTTGTATCGCAAGATGGCAGTATGACCAACATTGACATTGGTGATTATGTGTCATCAAACGTGCAAGATATTGTTGCGCGTGTTGATGGGGTGGGCGAAGTACAATTGTTCGGGTCTCAATATGCAATGCGTATTTGGCTCGATCCGGCTAAGTTACAAAGCTATAAACTAACGCCAAACGATATCTCTGCGGCAATAAAAGCACAAAATGCGCAAGTGTCGGCAGGTCAGCTCGGGGGCATGCCGTCATTGGCAGGTCAACAGCTTAATGCAACGGTAACGGCTCAAAGCCGATTACAAACACCTGAGCAGTTTAAAGATATTTTAGTTAAAACCAACAGCGATGGCTCGGTAGTGCGTTTACAAGATGTTGCTGATGTTGAACTCGGTGGTGAAAACTATGGTGTTGTAGCGCGCTTTAATGGTAAACCGGCATCGGGTTTAGGGGTTAAATTAGCCAGTGGCGCAAACGCCTTAGATACAGCACAAGGTGTAAAAGATGCACTTGAAGAACTTAAACCATTTTTTCCAGAAGGTTTAGAGGCGGTTGTGCCTTATGACACCACTCCTTTTGTTGCATTATCAATCGAAAAAGTAGTACATACCCTAATAGAAGCGGTCGTTTTGGTATTTGTTGTAATGTACTTATTTTTACAAAACTTCAGAGCAACTATTATTCCAACCATTGCGGTGCCTGTCGTATTGCTAGGTACGTTTGGTATTCTATTTACCTTTGGGTATTCCATTAATACCCTCACGATGTTTGCGATGGTACTGGCCATTGGTTTACTCGTAGATGATGCGATTGTTGTTGTCGAAAACGTTGAGCGTTTAATGACCGAAGAAAAGCTCTCTGCGGTTGAAGCAACGCGAAAATCGATGGATGAAATTAAAGGAGCACTGGTAGGTATTGCGATGGTGCTGTCGGCTGTATTTATTCCGATGGCATTCTTTAGTGGCTCTACTGGGGTTATTTATCGTCAGTTCTCTATTACCTTAGTGTCGGCGATGGGGCTGTCGGTACTGGTTGCGCTTATTTTAACTCCCGCACTGTGTGCTACGTTATTAAAGCCTAGCCATGTTCACACCGATGGTAGCTTTATTGGTCGTTTTTTCTCAGGCTTTAACCGTGGTTTTGATAAAACCAATAAAGGTGCGCAAGGTTTTGTTGGCCGCATGATCAAGCATTCTAAGCGCTACTTGCTTAGCTATGCATTAATTGTAGGCGGCATGGTGGCTATTTTTTCAAACTTACCAACGGCATTTTTACCTGATGAAGACCAAGGTATTTTGTTTAACCAAGTAATGCTTCCTGCAGGCTCTACTACAGAGCAAACGCTTGAAGTGGTTAAAAAAGTTGAAAACCACTATTTAGAAGATCAATCTGAAGCCGTTAGTTCAATTTTCACTGTAACAGGTTTTAGTTTTGCAGGCTCTGGACAAAACTCAGCAATTGGCTTTGTTAGCTTAAAGCACTGGGATGAGCGCCAACGTGACGACCTATCAGTGGGCGCCGTTGCAGGAAAAGGCATGGGGTATTTTTCAACGATTAAAGAGGCATTTGTATTTGCATTTCCACCTCCGGCGATTGTTGAACTTGGAACCGCAAATGGCTTTAATATGTTTTTACAAGACCGTGTGGGTTTAGGTCATGATGAGCTACTAAAAGCGCGTAATCAGTTATTGGGTATGGCGAGTCAAAGTCCAATATTGGCAGGTGTTCGCCCTAATGGGCAAGAAGATATGCCTGAGTTACAGCTGGATATTGATCTTGCAAAAGCAGAAGCGCTTGGTGTGTCGCAAGGTGATATTAATAGTACGCTTTCGACGGCGTGGGGTAGTAGTTATGTAAATGACTTTATCGACCGTGGTCGCGTGAAAAAAGTATACCTGCAAGGTCAAGCCGATGCGAGAATGGTGCCTGAGGACTTAAACAAATGGTATGTGCGTAATAAAAACGGCGATATGGTGCCATTTTCAGCATTTGCTAGTTCTTATTGGTCTTATGGTTCGCCTCGCTTGGAAAGGTATAACGGCTTTTCAGCAATGGAAATCCAAGGCAGTGCAGCGCCAGGCTACAGTACAGGTCAAGCCATGGATGAAATGGAGCGTTTAGTTAAGCAGTTACCACAAGGTATTGCTTCTGAATGGACTGGTATTTCATATCAAGAGCGATCAAGTGGCGGTCAAGCGCCGTTGTTATATGGATTATCACTGTTATTTGTATTCTTATGTTTAGCAGCGCTTTATGAAAGTTGGTCAGTACCATTTGCAGTAATGATGATTGTGCCACTGGGTATTTTTGGTGCGATTGTAGCCGCCTTTATGGGTAACTTATCAAACGATATTTACTTACAAGTGGGTTTATTAACCACCATAGGTTTAGCCTCTAAAAATGCCATTTTAATCGTTGAGTTTGCGATTCATAAAATGGAAGAAGGCTTAAGCTTAGTGGACTCGGCGATTGCCGCTGTACGCCTTCGCTTACGTCCTATTTTAATGACCTCAATGGCCTTTGTGTGTGGTGTGCTTCCATTAGCTATTGCCTCAAGTGCTGGTTCAGGTGCACAAAATGCATTAGGTATTTCAATTATTGGTGGAACACTTGCCGCCTCGTCATTGGTTGTTATTTTTGTACCGTTGTTTTTTGTTTTAGTACGTAGACTGTTTTCAGGAAAAGCTAAAACCACCTCCGAGGAGGAAGTATAATGAGTTTAAGAGCAATCAGTTTTAGTGCTTTTACTTTAGCAATTTTATCTGGATGTCAGTTAGCTCCTCAACAAGAAGCGCTAAATTTACCTGTCCCTGATGCGTATGCATCAGAGACAGGGGATGAGCAGGTGTCCTCGTTAAAATGGCAGCAGTTTTTTAATGATGAAAAACTTAAAACACTGATATCACAAAGTCTTGAACATAATAAAGACCTACAAATAGCTGCTTTAAATGTTCAGCGCGTGCGTGGTTTGTATCAGATTGAAGATTCAGCGTTATATCCATCACTGGATTTTAATGCATCAGGAAGTCGTCAGCGTTTACCCAGCGATTTATCAGCAAGTGGTCAACCACAAATAAGTTCTCAATACAGTGCAACGGTAGGCATGACGGCTTACGAGTTAGATTTATGGGGTAAAGTACGCAATCAGTCAGAGCAAGCATTACAAACGCTTTATTCAACTCAGCTGAGCCAATACACCATGCAAGTGTCGTTAATTGCAGAGCTTGCTAATGCTTGGTTAAATTACGCGACCGATCAACAGTTGTTAGCGTTGGCACAAGAGACGTTATCATCGCAGCAAGCATCCTTATCATTAACCCAAAAAAGTGTTGATTTAGGTGCCGCTTCTAAAATTACGCTGGAACAACTTAAAAGTACGGTAGCCACCGCGAAAGTTGATATTGCTAAATACCAACGTTTAGTGAAACGCGATAAAAACGCGCTTGATTTATTAGTAGGTAAAACGGTAGGTGAGGATTTACTGCCAAGTAAGTCATTAAATTATTTATTAGACTTGCCTAGTGTGCCTGTGGGTTTACCTTCTGATTTACTAACGCAGCGACCAGATATAAAAGCAGCAGAGCATCAGCTGTTAGCCGCTAACGCTAACATTGGTATTGCCCGTGCAGCGTTTTACCCGAGCATTAGTTTAACTGCCAATGCAGGAACTGCATCACGTGATTTAAGTAATTTATTTGATGCAGGCTCAGGCACATGGAGCTTCATGCCATCGGTAAATTTACCTATTTTTAATATGGGTCGAAATCAAGCAAATTTAGATGTCGCTAACGCAGAGCAACAAGTTGCTGTAGCAACGTACCAGCAAAAAATACAGCAAGCATTTCGTGAAGTTGCTGATGTACTTGCGGATAGAGAAGGCTATAACGCACAGTTAATGGCTCTTGAGGAGTTATTACAAAGCCGAAAGACAACCTTTGAATTATCGCAGGCGCGCTACGACAAAGGGGTTGATAGCTTTTTACAAGTGCTTGACGCTCAGCGAACTTGGTATAGCGCAAGGCAGCAATTGATCACGGGCCAACAAGCTGTGCTTGCAAGCCAAATCAATTTATACAAAGCGGTTGGCGGTGGCTGGCAGACCACTACTTCAACCGTTAAGTAAATTAGTACGCATAAAGCCTGTTAACAATAAAAGGTTTTATGCGTGATTAAAGTAATGCCCGTTTAGCGTTTATTTTTTGTGATCAAAGCAGTAGTAAACGCTAAATATTTCGAGTTGAGAGACTCGATACTGGAGTTTCAAATGAAACCTAAAAATAAAAAACACCTAGATCCGGTGCAAGCACAAGCGCGTCGCGAGCAGGTATTAACCGCCGCTGCTGATTGTTTTCGTCGCAAAGGCTACCATGGCGCAGGTATGGCAGAAATAGCTAAAACAGCCGGGATGAGTGCCGGCCATATTTATAATTACTTTGAAAGTAAAGAAGCCATAATTGAAAGTATTATTGAACAAGATATGGAAGAAATGTTTTCCATATTTCAAGAGTTTGAAGATCAACCTGGCGATATTTTAACAGTGTTACTTGATGGCTTACACCATGGTGTGCAGCGTCATATGGACACGGGGGCCTGCGTAGTTGACTTAGACATGATGGCAGAGGCCAGTAGAAACAAAAAAGTCGCTTTATTACTACGCGAGGCTGATACGCAAGCACGTAACAGAATGCGTGATTTATTAGTCAGTGAAAGTAGTTTAATAAAATCACATTCAGAGCAAGAACTCGAAAGCCGCATTAATGTGATTTTCTCAGTGATGGCCGGACTGCTATTACGAAAAATGTTATTTCCTGAATTGACCGAGGAAACTGTATTGATTGCACTGCGCCCAGCGATGAAAACATTACTTATGCCATTTGATAAATAATAAGTTGAAGCATTAAATAACTATGAATATTTGACTGATATTGTTGTAAATATGAAAGAGTTATATAAAT
>NZ_JASDDA010000062.1:0-19655 GCF_030407645.1 Pseudoalteromonas sp. APC 3495
TTTAATACCTTTAATAAGAAATATTAATGAGCGAAATTTTTCGCATAAATGTAAAGAAATTCAATATGCATTTATAAGTGTAAGTATTCATAAAATTTATAACAAATTAGAGCTTTGTGCTAAGCGCGAAAATAAAGAGGATGATAAATCTAAGTTTTCTAGTAAAGCGATTTTGTATTATCAACTCTATAGGGACAACCTAGTTAAAGGTAAAAAAATAGAGTTAGAACTTGGGTACACAGAAGCTAGAAGTATTTGGGGAGGTGATCACAGCAAATGGCCTGACAGCTTGAAGCGCAGGTTTTCGCAATATATTCCAAACTAATAACAAGTTATTTAAGCAATTTCATAGCCAGATGCTTCTACTCGGCAAATTAAAACAACTATTTATTGCCCGTTAATGGGGGAGTGCCACTTTATGAACATCCTTGTGACTATAAAATTATTCTACAGTTTTGTTAGAGTTTTTGAGAGTTTATGAAAAATTTAATCATATATTGTACAGATGAATTAAAAAACAAAGATTTTGAAGTTTCTGAATGTGAAATTACAGAAGCTCTAGATTACAGAAGTCTTTTGGCCAAAGCTCTTGATATAGAAACTATTTACGACCAAATCATTGAAGCTTACTGGGATTACAAGAACAAAGTTAATTATTGGGAATTGAGGTCAGTATCATTCCCGTTTGCAGACTATATCTTCAATTACGAAGTCCGTAGCTCATTGAACCGTTTGGCTTTTAATTTATTTAATTTAAGTAAGCTATATCTAGACTGGCATTATAATGAGAAAAAGAATCGCTGTTTTTCGTTCGAATTAACAAATGAGGATAGTATAAAACAGCAAGTCTTAGAGCATCGCAGTGAAATTTATAATGCGAATCTAAATTATGTGGTTGGCTGTAAACTTCGTGGTCATAGTCAGCATAGTTCATTACCAGTCCGATGCTTCACAACAAGTGTAAGATATGCTCCAGATACTCTAAACCAGACAGCTCATTTCGGTATCTTTTATAATTACAAAGATTTAGAAGAAGCAGGGGTGCCTGAAAAAATGTTACACAAAGATATTAAGCTTGATCTTACAGACATTATTGACGGCTTTGTATACGCTATTTCCAAAATGCATATGTTAAACCGTAAGCTAACAAAGATAGCTGTTAGCGAGGCTCAAACCTCACTCAGAACAATGTGTAAAAACTATGCTACCAAAGCCGGTTTTAAAAATTATATATGTAAGGTAGAGCATCAACACAAAAGTATTGATTTATCTCTTAATTGGTTTGAAGTTTATGATCATTTGAAAGAAAAGCACAGAGATTCAATTAATTACTCGGATATAACGTTCGTGAGAAGGTGAGAAAAACAGTTTAAAAGCTATTTTGCACGAGTGGTATATTTATTACATTTTAATTTAGTGATTAAGCCGTGATGCAACACGGTGCGTCGGACTGTTTATGGTAAATTCATATTTTTTGTCGGATGGCGTGGCTTCGCCACTTATTCGACTTACGTCAAAAGGTAGGTTGGTTAAGCCGAAGGCGCTACCCAACAAAGTTATGGGTTCACGCCCGAAGCTCTGCTGCTAGCGCTGAGCTGTCGTAAATTAATATTTAACTCAGCTCTTTTATCGCGCTACTTATTCCATCTAAACTCAGCGGGTACATTCTGTTATCCATCAGCTGCTTTATAAAATCAATTGATTGATAATACGGCCAGTGTTCAACCGGTTGTGGGTTGAGCCACGCGACTTTATCAAAGTGATTAGTGATTCGTGCCAACCACGCGCTGCCGGGTTCTTCATTCCAATGTTCTACTGAGCCGCCAGGATAGGCAATTTCATACGGGCCCATAGTGGCATCACCGACAAATATAACTTTGTAGTCGCTGGTAAACTTGTTGATCAGCGTCATGGTGTCAATAACGTTTGAGTGGCGGCGTTGGTTATCTTGCCACACGTGTTCGTATAAACAGTTATGAAAGTAGTAAAATTCTAAGTGTTTAAATTCGCTGTGGGCGGCGCTAAATAACTCTTCGCAGGTATGAATGTAGTCATCCATTGAGCCGCCAATATCAAACAGCATCAATACTTTTACCGCGTTGTGGCGCTCGGGAGCCATTTTTACATCGAGCATGCCGCCTTGTTTGGCGGTTGCGCGTATGGTTTCGTTTAAATCAAGGGTGTCGCTTGCGCCAGTACGAGCAAATTTGCGTAGCTTTTTAAGGGCCAGTTTTATGGTGCGTGAGCCAATTTCGCGGTCAGAATCGAGGTTACGGTATTCGCGCTTATCCCACACTTTTACCGCTTGGCGATTGCGGTTGCCGTCTTGACCAATGCGTATGCCCTCAGGGTTATAGCCGTATGCCCCAAAAGGCGAGGTGCCGCCGGTACCTACCCACTTATTGCCGCCAGCGTGGCGTTTTTGCTGTTCTTCTAAACGCTCTTTAAGAGTTTTCATCAGCTCGTCTAGCCCGCCCATGGCTTTTAGTTGGGCTTTTTCTTCATCACTTAGGTGCTTTTCAAACTCTTTACGCAACCAATCTTCAGGTAAATTGTGTTGCTGTTTTAAGCTCTCGAGCAGGTCTAAGTCGGCAATACCGCTAAAGTAATCGCTAAAGGCTTTATCGAACCGGTCAAAATGGGTTTCGTCCTTTACCATAATAGTGCGCGCTAAATGATAAAACGCGTCTACATCAGCAAATATAACGCCTTGTTTTAAAGCGTTAATTAAATCGAGTAGTTCGCGCAGGCTCACAGGCAAGCGGTATTTGCGTAGCGTGAAAAAAAACTGTACCAACATATTAGCGACGGCTCATAAACGCGAGCTTTTCGATTAGGCTTATGTCTTGCTCGTTTTTAAGTAGTGCGCCAAACATCGGCATTAAGCCGCCTTTTTGCGCTTTGTCGTGCAGAGTTTTCGCGTCTATATCTTCAGCCATTAATAGTTTTAACCAATCCAGTAACTCGCTGGTGGATGGCTTCTTTTTAAGGCCGTTGGCTTCGCGTAAGTTAAAAAACACTTCAAGTGCTTGGCGAACTAAATCTTGTTTAACATGCGGGTAGTGCACATCAATAATTTGCTGCATTTCGTCGCTATTTGGAAAATCAATATAATGGAAAAAGCAGCGGCGTAAAAACGCATCAGGCAGCTCTTTTTCATTGTTTGATGTGATGATCACAATAGGGCGCTCTTTGGCCACAATGCGCTCACCGGTTTCGTAAACGTGAAATTCCATTTTATCGAGTTCGAGTAGTAAATCGTTTGGAAACTCAATATCGGCTTTGTCTATTTCGTCAATAAGCAGTACTGGGCGTTTGCCGTTTAATTCAGCGTACATGAAGGCTTGCCACAGCTTACCTTTAACTATGTAGTTGCTAATATTGTGAACGCGCTCATCACCTAGCTGGCTGTCGCGCAAACGCGATACCGCATCGTACTCGTACAAACCTTGCTGCGCTTTAGTGGTTGATTTTATATGCCACTGAATAAGCTCAGTATCTAAACTTTTTGCCAGCTCTTCAGCCAACATGGTTTTACCTGTGCCCGGCTCGCCTTTAATTAAAAGCGGTTTTTGCAGCATAATAGCGGCGTTTACTGCCTGTTTTAATGCTGAGCTTGCGATGTAGTTGTCGGTTGAATTAAATTGCACGGGTCATCCTCTGGTCTGAGCAGTAATTATTATGCGTTATAATGCCATAGTTAATCGGCTTCACCAAGGTAGGCAAAACGCGCAATCGTTTTACCGTCTTTTTCTACGGTTTCAGTAAACATACTTAGTGGGCGTGCCCATATGCCGTATTCACCGTATAAGGCTTGGTAAATAACCAATTGCTCGTTGGTTTCGCTGTGAGTTGCCACATGCATAACTTTATATTGTGGGCCTTTGTAGTGTTGATATAAACCCAGTTTTAGTGCTGTAGTCATAGTCTGTTATCTTGTATAATTTGCCTTCGCTTTTTATTATGCCAAAGAATACGCCAATACTATGAATTATATTTCTCTTGATGATTACAAAAAAGCCTGGGTATTTCGCCACAAAGATATTCCGGTTTCAGATATTGATGCAGCTAATATTAAACCGATGACCAGCGAACGTGCTGCAGTGCTATGGACAACCATGGTGAGTCGTGAACATGATCATCCTGACTTTTTTGATAAAACCGATTGGTGCGCGCAAGAGCAAAACTTTAGCCAAGAAGTAAATTGGGAAGACGCATGGGAAAGCGAAGATCCCCAATTTCCTGACGCTATTTTAAACCACCTAGACTGGCAGGCTAACACCACCGTTTATTTTTGTATGGCGCGCGATAATATTATTGAAACGAGCTTTGATGTGTTTAAACGCAACTGGCAAAACTTTATGTTTTTAGCCGATGGCAGTTTATTAATTGGAAAAAAACGTAATACGGTTGTGCAATTTTTAGAATCAGGCATTGCGAAATTAGGCGAAAAGCCCTAACAATCGGTGCTTAAAAACTGTGCATTACTGTGTTATAAAACATCTATTAAGGTGTTTTTGAGTACAGCGATTGGTCGATAAAAATAAGCAGTTTGACACAAACCAACAAGTTGAAATGTGGCAAACTGATGCACAAAAAGTGCTTTATGCACAATTATGTAATGCCTTTTATCAGCGAGAGGTGCAACGCTTAGTTGCTGAACCTAATGGTGATCGTTTACGCAGGCAATTAAAAAGCCTGCCTTATTACATTGAACGTGCCGCAACACGGGTGGCTAATGCAACATCGCCTTTTACGCTCGATGCGCAAAATGGTGGGTGGCTTGAAAAGCAAAAACCAACTCCGCCAGAAGTTAATTCTTCAGCGAATGAACTTTTTTATCAAGTCTATGCCAAAGTTGGGCTGATTATTCCTGTATTATTACAAAATCACGGCCAAATTCGGGTTAGAATAGACAGCATTGACCAAGTAACTAAAACACAGGTTCATTGCAATGAGCTTGGCTGGTTTGATTTTTTAGGCCAAGGGCTTGAGCAGCAAAGTGCGCAATTACTCAAACCCAACAAAGCAACGCTTGCTGCGGCGTGTTGTGGCCACCAGTGGCAGTTTTCAAAGCGCAGTACGCCACGGGTATTATCGTTACGGGAAATGTTATTGGCTGCCAATATTAATTGGCGCAATGTTAAGCGGCCATTGGCGTAAAGCTTACAATTCAAAATTAAAATAAGGAGTGTTTAATGCGATTTTTTCAATTTGGCTTGTTGTGCTTAGCACTTTTTATTCAGTATAGACTTTGGTTTGGCCATAATGGTGTGCAAGACTACACCCGTCTAAAAAATGCGGTAGCATCGCATCAACAAACAAACGAAAAGCTGATCAAGCGTAATAAAGTATTAAAAGCGGATATAGAAGATTTAAAGCTCGGCCTTGAAGGTATTGAAGAGCGTGCCCGCAACGAATTAGGAATGATTAAACCGGACGAAACCTTTATTCGTGTTTTACCGGCTCAACACCATGACAAATAAATTTACTATTGCAGCTATTGTTCCTGCCGCAGGTGTTGGCAGCAGAATGCAACACACAACACCAAAGCAATATATTTCCTTAGCAGGGAAAACCATTTTAGAGCACACGCTCGCTAAGTTATCGCAGTTACCGCAGTTAAATTCTATAGTGGTGGCTTTGAGCGAAACCGACCCTTACTTTGACGACCTTACGCTAGCTGATCCTCGCATCTTGCGTGCTATTGGCGGTAAAGAGCGTGCAGATTCAGTATTAAACAGTTTATTGTTTTTAGCTGCCAATCCACCGACTTGGGTTTTGGTGCATGATGCAGCAAGACCTTTAGTGGATATTGCTGATATAGAGCGCCTAATAGCACAGTGCATGCAGGCTGATGAAGGCGGCATTTTAGCCAGCAAAGTAAAAGACACCGTAAAACGAGGACAAAGCCATGCGCAGCAAACAGTGCCTCGTGATGATTTATGGCAAGCACTTACGCCACAGCTTTTTAAATATGACGAGCTCAAAACAGCACTGCAAAATGCGTTAGCCAATGGGGCAATTATTACTGATGAAGCCAGTGCCATGGAATGGGCAAATAAGCCGGTAAGGTTGGTGGCGGGGCGCAGTGATAATATTAAAATTACCACCCCAGAAGATTTAGACTTAGCAGGTTTTTTACTGCAAAAACAAAATAATGAGAGTGCAACATGATACGAGTAGGCCATGGTTTTGACGTGCATAAGTTTGGTGGCCAAGGGCCTTTAACCATCTGCGGCGAAAAAATTGATTACCCGCAAGGCTTTTTAGCGCACTCAGATGGTGATGTAGCTATTCATGCTTTATGTGACGCGATTTTAGGCTCATTGGCATTAGGTGATATTGGTAAGCACTTTCCAGATACAGCCAGTGAGTATGAAAATATCGATAGCCGTATTTTACTTCGCCATGTAGTGAGTCTAGCCAAGCAACAGGGCTATGTATTGGGCAATGCGGATGTCACCATTGTGGCACAAGCACCAAAAATGCTGCCGCACATTCAAGAAATGCGAACCAATCTTGCCAGTGATTTAAATGCTGAACTCTCACAGGTAAATGTTAAAGCTACAACCACTGAAAAGCTCGGGTTTGAGGGGCGTAAAGAAGGTATTTCAAGTCATGCCGTAGTCATTATGAGTAAAGAAAGCGCATGAGCGAATTAAATTATTTATACGGCGCGCCGCTTTCTAAAGCCGATTTTAAAACCACCGCAGAAGACTTTATGGTTGATGAAGATCTCGGTATAGAGTTTACCGGCAGTGGTGAACACGTGTGTTTGCAAGTGGTTAAAAAGGGTGAAAACACCCAATATGTTGCCAAGCTGATTGCACAAAAAGCGGGTGTATCGCCACGTGATGTAAGCTATGCCGGTATGAAAGACCGCCATGGAGTATGCTCGCAGTGGTTTAGCGTAAAAGTACCGATTAAAAAGCATATTGATTTTACTGAGCTCAACAGCGAAAGCGTGTTTGTGGTATCGCAACAGCGCCATGAGCGAAAATTGCGCACCGGTTGTCATAAAGGAAATAGATTTACTATTACCTTGCGTAATGTAACCGAGCCGCTTGATATTTTGTGCCGTATAAACGCAGTGCGTGCTGGTGTGCCTAACTACTTTGGTGAGCAGCGTTTTGGCCGTGATGGGCATAACTTAGTCATGGCTGAAAAAATGTTTGCCGGTGAGCGCATACGCGATAAAAAGCTGCGAGGCATTATTATTTCAGCTGCGCGTTCACATGTGTTTAATCAAATTGTTAGTTTACGCGTGGCTGAGCATGGCCTTGCTAAAACCATGCACCGCGAAGTATTTATGCTCAGTGGCAGTAATGCATTTTTTGAAGATGCGATCAGCGATGAAAATATTGCACGTCTTGCCTCTGGCGATATTATGATGTCGGCGCCCATGGTGGGCAAAAGCGAAAAAGGCCTTACCGAACAAGAAAAAACATGGTTGGCACCGTATCAAGCATGGTGTGATGGCTTAGGTGAGTTAGGGCTTAAAAACGAGCGCAGAATGCTGCGTTTAATCCCCCAAGAGCTAAGCATAGAAACACTTGATGAACGCACATTAAAACTCAGCTTTGGTTTACCCAAAGGCTGCTTTGCAACGGCTTTACTGCGCGAACTGGTCGATTATACTGATGCCAGCCCTCGCGAGCGAAAAGAAAAGGATACCGCAGATGAAGATTCTATTAAGTAATGATGATGGTGTTAATGCCAAAGGTATTGCTGTTTTATACCAAGCATTAACACAAATTGCTGAGGTAACGCTGGTTGCGCCAGATAGAAATTGCAGTGGCGCAAGTAATTCACTGACGTTAATGAATCCTTTGCGTGCAACGACACTCGACAATGGCTTTATGTCGGTTAATGGCACGCCAACGGATTGTGTGCATTTAGGTGTGAATCAATTAATGGATGAAAAGCCCGATTTAGTGGTAGCCGGTATTAACCACGGCGGCAATTTAGGTGACGATACACTTTACTCTGGTACGGTTGCTGCGGCGACTGAAGGTCGTCATCTGGGTTTACCAGCAATTGCGGTGTCTTTGTGCTCTCACCATGGTGAACACTTTGAAACGGCAGCAGCCGTTACGGTCAATATTATTAAAGGGCTTGCTTCGCATCCACTGCCTAAAGATCAGATCATCAATATTAATGTGCCAGATATTCCTTTAAGTGAGCTAAAAGGGGTTCAGGTAACTCGCTTAGGCGCGCGACACAAAGCAGAAACCATGACTAAGCAAAGCGATCCTTGGGGACGCGATATTTTTTGGTATGGTTCTTTGGGTACAGAAAGCGATGCCGGTGAAGGCACCGATTTTTATGCTGTAAATAATGGCTATGCATCAGTCACCCCATTGAGCGTTGATATGACCGCTAAAGACAGTATCAAAGCTGTGGGAGAGTGGTTAGCCGAGTTGGAGATCAACCGTGCTGGCTAATTATACCCGCAGTGCACAAGCGCTTTCAGATCTATTACAACGAGAGGGCGTAGAAGATAAGGAGGTTTTAAAGGCGATTTCGCAAATTCCTCGGCATATTTTTATTGATGATGTACTAAAGCACAAAGCGTATCAAAATACGGCGCTACCGATAGGGCAAGGACAAACTATTTCTCAGCCTTACATTGTTGCCCGCATGACCGAATTGATGCGTTTAGCTGGCGTGAAAAGTAAAGTGTTAGAAATTGGTACCGGATCCGGCTATCAAACCGCGGTACTGGCTAAAACCTTTGATAAGGTGTATTCGGTTGAGCGTATAAAAGCTTTGCAATGGCAAGCAAAGCGTCGATTACATCAGCTCGATTTATATAATGTCACTATGAAACACGGTGACGGTTGGCAAGGATGGCAATCGCAAGCGCCATTTAATGGCATTATTGTGACGGCTGCGGCAACGATTATCCCTCCAGAACTACTCGCACAACTTGCAGATGGAGGCGTATTACTCGCCCCCATTGGTGAGGCAGAACAAAAATTAACCATGGTTATTCGCCAAGGCGATAGCTTTACAGAGCATGTAATTGCGCCAGTAAGATTTGTACCTTTGGTCCCTGGCGATATTGAATAGGAATTCATTTTGAAGTTGTTTACCAAGTTATATGATATGGCCTTAGTGTGGGCTAAGCATCGCCATGCAGAACGTTATTTAGCAGGGATGAGCTTTGCCGAATCGGTTTTTTTTCCGGTGCCACCCGATGTAATGTTAGCGCCTATGTCGCTGGCACAACCGAGTAAAGCATGGCGATTTGCAAGCTTTGCTACCGTAGCTTCTGTGCTTGGTGGCGTGCTAGGTTATCTACTAGGGTTTTGGTTATTTGAACCTGTTGTAGAGCCTTTTATTGCACAAATGCAATGGCAAGATAAATTTAATACGGCACTTACATGGTTTAAAGATTATGGCGTATGGGTGGTATTTTTAGCCGGGTTTTCGCCTATTCCTTATAAGGTATTTACTATTGGTGCAGGGGTATTACAAATGGCGTTTTTACCCTTTATTGTTGCATCGGCGGTTGGACGAGGGGCGCGTTTCTTTTTAGTATCTGCTTTAATGAAATGGGGCGGAGTTAAAATGGAGCAAAAATTACGTCAATATATTGAAGTGCTTGGCTGGGCTGTTGTTGCTTTAATTGTTGTTGCGTACATTTTATTACGTTAAGTACTATATATTAATGTTATTAACGCAGAGGGCAAAACGCATTGAATAAACAAATACGCTGTTATGTTGCTTTATTTATTAGTGTTTTGCTCTGTGCATGCTCGTCTCGCCATGTTCCCGCTCCGGTAAGCAGTTTAAATAATAATATTAATGACTATCCCTCACGGATTAATATTAACGGCGGAAAATACACAGTACAAAAAGGCGATACACTTTACTCGATTGCTTTTAGTGCCGGAAAAGATTTCAGAGAGCTTGCAAAAAACAATTCAATTCCATCACCTTACACTATTGTTCCTGGTCAGGTTGTTTCTCTTTTAGAACCAAGTAAGCCAAGGGTTACAGCAAAAACGAATGAAAAACACCCAGCTAAAAAGTCATCTCATTTACAAAAAAATAACAAAAAATTAAAGAAAGAGCTTGATAAGCCGAAAAAACGAAGGTATGTTCAAAAACAAGCTAACCAAAAAATTAGCAAGTCTCAAGGTTCTACAAACAGAAAGTTGAGTTGGTTTTGGCCTGCTAAAGGTAAAATAATCCAACGCTTTTCTAACAAGGAAAATGGTTATAAAGGCCTACAGATTGCTAATAAAAAGGGGACGGCAGTATTCGCCGCTGCTCAAGGAACGGTAGTCTATGCGGGTAGTGCACTAAGAGGTTACGGTAATTTAATTATATTGAAACATAATGATGATTACCTAAGTGCTTATGCACATAACTCAAAGTTACTTGTTAAAGAAAAGCAAATAGTGAAAGCGGGACAAAAAATAGCAGAAATTGGTAATTCAGAGTCTTCAGTAACGGCACTTCGCTTTGAAATTCGTTATCGAGGAAAAGCTGTTAACCCTGCTAAATACCTACCCTGAACTAAAGGTGTTGATTGACAGTTCTGGAGAAGGCTCATGGCTAATACAGCAAAAGCTAATAAAACGACTACAGACCTTAATCATAAAGTTATTGATAGCTTGCTCAGGAGAAGTCTTATGGCTGATGTAGCAAAAGCTGAGAAAACCCCCACTGATGATAAGTTTGACGATTCAAAAGTTGAAGAGCCAACGCAACTACTTGATGACGTGGAAGATGAAGACGTATTTGTAAAAGAAGAAGTCACTAAAAACCTCGACGCCACTCAGTTATACCTAGGCGAAATTGGTTTTTCCCCTCTATTAAGTGCCGAAGAAGAAGTTTTTTTTGCACGAAAATCGCTTAAAGGCTGTGAAGCTTCCCGTAAACGCATGATTGAAAGTAACTTACGCTTGGTTGTGAAAATTGCGCGCAGGTATAACAATCGTGGGCTTGCTCTACTCGATTTAATTGAAGAAGGCAACTTAGGACTCATTAGAGCGGTTGAAAAGTTTGATCCTGAACGTGGTTTTCGATTTTCTACTTATGCTACATGGTGGATACGTCAAACCATTGAGCGGGCGATAATGAATCAAACGCGTACTATTCGTTTGCCTATTCATGTAGTTAAAGAGCTTAACGTTTATTTACGTACAGCACGTGAGCTAACGCAAAAGCTTGATCATGAGCCTACCGCAGAAGAAATTGCAGAAAGCTTAGATAGACCGGTTGAAGACGTCACCAAAATGCTACGCCTAAATGAAAAAATAGCCTCTGTAGATATGCCCATTGGTGGCGAGAATGACAGTGCATTATTAGATGTGATAGCTGATGAAAAAAATGTAGGCCCCGAAGGTGAAGTACAAAACAACGATATGAATACGCATATTATTGACTGGTTAGGTGAATTAAACCCTAAGCAACGCGAAGTACTTGCACGTCGGTTTGGTTTACTAGGCTATGAACCCTCAACCCTTGAAGATGTTGGCCGTGAAATAGGCTTAACCCGTGAGCGAGTTCGCCAAATACAGGTTGAGGCGTTACGTCGGTTAAAAGATATTTTGCAACAAGAAGGCTTAAGTACCGAAAGCTTATTTGAACAGTTCGCTTAATCTAATCTAAACACACAGAAAAATGAATACAGCCCGGCTTTTTAAGCCGGGCTGTTTGCGTTTAAAGCAGTGCTTTTAATTTATAAAGCAGTTCATGCGCCTGACGCGGTGATAGGTTATCAGGGTCTATTGCGCTCATTTGTTGCTCAAGCTCACTAGGCTGAATTATTTGCGGTTCACTATCAAACGGTAAAACCTGTTGCTCTGTAGTAACTGTGGTGACACTTTGATGGTTTTCAAGCAAGCTTAGCTTTTGTTTAGCTTGGGCAATAACTGCTTTAGGCACCCCGGCCAGTGCAGCTACTTGCAAACCAAAGCTCTTACTCGCTGCGCCATCTAATACCGTATGCATAAAGGCAATGGTATCGTTGTGTTCGATGGCATCTAGGTGCACATTAACCAGCCCAGGCGTTTGCTCTGCAAGCTCTGTAAGTTCAAAGTAATGGGTTGCAAACAGGGTTTTAGCCGCTATTTTTGAAGCGAGGTGATCAGCCGTCGCGTACGCCAGTGATAAACCATCGTAAGTACTGGTTCCTCGGCCTATTTCATCCATAAGCACCAATGATTGCGCGGTGGCATTATTTAAAATAGCCGCGGTTTCGGTCATTTCAACCATGAAGGTTGAACGCCCAGATGCTAAGTCGTCACTGGCGCCAATACGGGTAAATATTCTATCTATATTACCGATTTTAGCGCTATCGGCAGGAACGTAACAGCCAATATGTGCCATAAGCACAATAAGCGCAGTTTGGCGCATGTAGGTTGATTTACCGCCCATGTTAGGGCCGGTAATAATCAACATTTTACGCTGGTTATTGAGCTCCACAGGATTGGCAATAAACGGGTCTTTCATTACCTGCTCTACCACAGGGTGGCGGCCTTGTTTAATGCTGATATTATCGTTATCGCAAAGCTCAGGCTTGGCATAATTAAGTGTTTGGGCACGCTCTGCTAAATTGTTCAGTACATCTAGATCGGCAATTACTGAGGCCATTATTTGTAGCTGCTCAATATGCGGAGCTATAAATTCGAATAACTGTTCGTATAATTGTTTTTCAAGGGCCAGCGCTTTTGATTGACTGCCGAGAACTTTGTCTTCGTGTTCTTTTAGTTCTGGGATTATATAGCGTTCGTTATTTTTTAATGTTTGACGACGAATGTAATCTGCAGGCACTAAGTGCGAGTTGGCGCGACTCACTTCAATAAAAAAGCCATGCACTCGGTTATAACCAATTTTAAGTGTACTAATACCGGTGCGTTTACGTTCGCGCTGCTCTAGCTGTTCAAGCACATCGGTGGCACCTTGGCTTAAATTACGCCACTCATCGAGTTCGCTGTTATACCCTGGCGCAATAACGCCGCCATCACGAATTAACACTGGCGGATTATCAATGACAGCACGTTCAAGTAATGCTTGTAGCTCAGGAAGCTCTTTAGAATGCGTAATTATATGTGAAATACGTGTATCAGTTGCATCGTTTAATAAGCTATGCAGTGGCGCCAATGCTTGAAGCGCACTGCGAAGCCGTGTTAAATCGCGTGGGCGAGCGGTATGTAATGCCAAGCGAGCAATTACACGTTCTATATCACCAATCTCTTTGAGCGCGTCATGCAGTTCACCACATAATTGTGCATCTAAAATAGCAGTAATAGCATTAAGTCGTGAGTTGAGTTCATCTTTATTACGAATAGGAGTATGAATGCGACGTTTAAGTAATCGCGAGCCCATCGCCGTTGCTGTTTTATCAAGCACTTGGGCTAAGGTGTTTTCAAAGCCGCCGGATAAATTAACCGTTAACTCAAGGTTTTTACGGGTTGGCGCATCCAAAATAACCGCGTGTTCGTTATGCTCAAGAGTGATTGCGCGGATGTGCGGTAATGCAATACGTTGGGTATCTTTTACGTACTGCATTAAACAGCCTGCTGCAACCAAGGCGCTATGTGCTTTGTCGACGCCAAACCCCACTAAATCTTTGGTCCCAAACTGCTCGCACAGTAAGTGTTGCGCGGTATCAAGGTCAAACTCCCAATCAGGGCGACGTCTTGCCCCTTTAATGTGTTCAATTAAGTGAGTGTTATCAAAGTGTTCGCTATACAGTAATTCAGCAGGCGCTAAGCGTTGTAGCGTTGAGCTAAATGCTTCATCAGTGTTTACTTCAACAACATTAAAGCGCCCTGAGTTGATATCAAGATACGCAATACCGTATTGGCCTTTTTTATTTTGCCAAACACTGGTTAAAAGGTTGTCTTGGCGTTCTTGCAGTAAGGCTTCGTCAGAAATGGTACCCGGAGTGACAATACGTACTACCTTGCGCTCAACAGGACCTTTGCTGGTGGCTGGGTCGCCCACTTGCTCACAAATAGCCACCGACTCGCCCATTTGTACTAAGCGGGCTAAATAGTTTTCTACTGCATGATAAGGCACGCCCGCCATAGGAATAGGATCGCCGCCGGCTTTGCCACGATGTGTTTGTGAAATATCAAGCAATTGCGCGGCGCGTTTTGCGTCATCAAAAAAGAGTTCGTAAAAATCCCCCATCCGATAAAACAATAAAATATCGCGATGCTCTGATTTTATTTTTAGATACTGCTGCATCATAGGGGTTTGTTGTTTTATAGTGTGCGGTGCATAAAGATCAAACGACATGTATTTACCCAAAGGCTGAATATGGAATTACATCAAGAGATTAAGACACTTGCTGCGCAATTAGGCGCTATTTTAACGGATAAACGCTTATGGATCACTACCGCTGAATCATGTACTGGTGGTGGTGTGAGTTATTCGCTTACCGATACCCCCGGAAGCTCTGCATATATTGACCGCGCATTTGTCACTTATAGCAATAACGCAAAGCATGAATTACTCAATGTGAAGCGTGATACCCTCGAGGAATTTGGCGCGGTGAGCGAACAAACAGTCATTGAGATGGCAGCAGGTGCATGTAAGGCGGCTAATGCTGATATTGGCATTGCTATTTCAGGAATTGCAGGTCCCGGTGGTGCCACTGAGGGCAAACCGGTAGGGCTTGTGTGGTTTGGGCTACAAATTAACGGTAAACACTGGACGTTTGAGCAAGTATTTGATGGAGATAGGGCGCAAGTTAGGCTGCAAGCTATTGTATTTTCATTGAAAAGTATAATAGAGAAGATAAAATAATAAAATTAGCTTGATACTGTGATTTCATACAGTATACTTGTCTGCATTAGCTGGATTTGGAGAGTAAAATGAACGATAACAAACAAAAAGCATTGGACGCAGCTTTATCACAAATTGAACGTCAATTTGGTAAAGGCTCAATTATGAAATTGGGTGATAACAAGGCGTTAAACATTGACGCTGTATCAACAGGCTCGCTAGGTATCGATATTGCTTTAGGCATAGGCGGCTTACCAATGGGGCGTATTGTTGAAGTATATGGCCCAGAGTCATCAGGTAAAACAACGCTAACATTGCAAGTTATCGCTGAAGCTCAAAAAGAAGGTAAAACGTGTGCCTTTGTTGATGCTGAGCATGCTCTTGATCCAATTTATGCACAAAAACTAGGCGTTAACATTGATGAGTTACTGGTATCTCAACCAGATACGGGTGAGCAAGCACTGGAAATTTGTGACATGTTAGTGCGTTCAAGCGCGGTTGATGTGGTTATTGTCGATTCGGTTGCAGCATTAACGCCAAAAGCTGAAATTGAAGGCGACATGGGTGATTCACACATGGGCTTACAAGCACGTTTAATGTCACAAGCATTACGTAAGCTGACTGGTAACATTAAGCGCTCAAACACGCTATGTATTTTCATTAACCAAATCCGTATGAAAATTGGTGTAATGTTTGGTAACCCTGAAACAACAACCGGTGGTAACGCCCTGAAATTTTACGCCTCTGTACGTATTGATATTCGTCGTATTGGTTCGGTAAAAGAAGGCGACGAGGTTGTTGGTAATGAAACGCGCGTTAAAATTGTTAAAAACAAAGTTGCACCGCCGTTTAAACAAGCTGAATTTATCATTATGTATGGTGAAGGTATTTCTAAGCAGGGTGAGCTGATTGATTTAGGTGTTAAGCACAAACTTGTTGAAAAAGCAGGTGCTTGGTATAGCTACAATGGCAACAAAGTTGGCCAAGGTAAGTCTAATTCGATTAAGTTCCTTAAAGAAAACCCTGAAATTGCAGATGAAATTGAAGGTAAACTGCGTGAAATGCTATTGCTAAAAGCAACAGTTGAGCCAGAAGATGGCGAAGACGTATTAGGTGACGAAGGCGACCTTTAAGCCAATTAGTCTTAAAAGCTTGATTTGACCCGAGCTTAAAAAAAGCGCTAACCAATTAGGTTAGCGCTTTTTTATTGCTTGCTATAAATTGACTTAAGCTCTGTTCATGAGAGCCCAGTACTCAGGTTTATAGCTGCCAGTTAACTGACAGTGAGTAGTTACGCGGTGCACCGTAGTAACCTTGAGCCCAATAGAGGCTGTTTATGTATTTTTCATCAGTGCTGTTATTAACATTGAAGGTAACACCGACGTTTTGAGTGATTTCGTAGGTGGCCATTAAATCTAGTAAGCCATAAGCACCTTGTTTTGTAGTAACCAATGCGTTGCCTGCTGGATCTTTTACTTGCACGCGGCTAATAGAGTCTTGCCAGCGGTAATTAGCACCTAAGGTTAAACCATCAATAAATGGCACCTGATAAGTGGCAGCCATTTTTAATTGGTTTTCTGGGGTGTAGTCTTTAACAAGTTCGTCACCATCAATACTTAAATTACTAAAGCTGATACTGGCACTTAAATCATCAGTTAAGCGACCGCTTAGCTCAATTTCGAATCCATCGCTATTGATACCATCTGCAGCATAATAACGCGTATCGCTAGGAAGAGAGTTTGGAAGTGCAACAGCAAGTCCATCTTGCTCGGCATCAAAGTAGGCGAGTGTAACAAATACTTGCTCACCTAAAAGCTGTGCTTTTAGGCCAACCTCAGTACTTTTGCCAATTACAGGAGCCAGTTGTTCAGCGTTAATGTCTAACTCTTTTTGTGGTACAAACGTTTCGGTATAGCTAGCATACGCAGATAACGACTCGGTAAAATCGTACACTGTGCCAATATAAGGAATTAATTCTGAGTCATCACGGGTTTGTACTACATCATAAGCAATACCTTTAGTTTCCCAGTCGGTATAGCGTACTCCAGCTAAAAGGCTCAATGGTTCAGCTAATTTGATGCGAGTTGATATATAAGCCGACCTTTGTGTGTTTTGTACATCACTGCCATTAGGTCTATCAACCAATGTCGCTTCTGGAATAACACCATCCCAACTTGCTAAATCAGGCATATCTGGAAAACCATTACCTGTAGTGTAGTCATAAAGCGATTGGTCATTAAAGTCCATGTTTGCTTGGCTGATGCCGAATGATAAGTCGTGCTCTAGCGAAAATAGCTCAAACTTACCGCTGGCATATAAATCATACAAATCTTGTGTGTCTTTGTAATCATAACGACTCGCATAGCCCGTTAAACCTAAACCAGTTTCTTTATCTGGTGTGCCATACACATAAAACAACTCTGAATTTTGTTCATTTTTTATGTGGGCATAACGCGCTTTAGCGACCCAAGTCGCTGATAAGTTTTGCTCAAGTGTTACATAAACACGTTCAGCACTATTATCCCAATACGACCAATCTGCAGCTGTGCTAGTTGAGTCATCATAGTTAGTCGCTGAGCCATCAGTGTAATAAAGTGGTAACGCGCCCCATAAAGGACTGTCGGCATCTTTTTGTTCGTTTACGTAGTTGATGCTCAGTAGTGTATCGTCAGTCAGCTTACCCTCATAGGCAAGGTAGGCAGCGGTTTTATCGGTTTCGTAACGGTCTAGGTATGACTCTTTATCTTGCTTAGTAAATACAGCACGAACAGCGTGTTCATCGTTAATCGGTGTGGAAACATCAATATCTACACGTTTATTATTCCACGAACCATAAGAAGCGGATGCATGAGCTTGCGTTGTGTAGGTTGGTTTTTTTAGCACCATATTTACAGTAGCTGATGGGTTACCTGCACCGGTCATCATGCCGTTGGCACCACGCACTATTTCAACGCGATCGTAAATTGCCGTATCAAGTGTACCTTGAATTGAACCTGAGCTTTGCGGCGTGCCTAAACCATCAATTAAAAAGTTAGTTATTTCAAAACCACGGGCTTTAAAGTAAGT
The DNA here is from genome assembly GCF_030407645.1 of Pseudoalteromonas sp. APC 3495. Classification (NCBI taxonomy): domain Bacteria; kingdom Pseudomonadati; phylum Pseudomonadota; class Gammaproteobacteria; order Alteromonadales; family Pseudoalteromonadaceae; genus Pseudoalteromonas; species Pseudoalteromonas sp. APC 3495. The sequence goes on from NZ_JASDDA010000062.1 coordinate 17,821, forward strand.
ACGATCGGTTTCTATTTGTTCCACTGTTACGCCTGGGGTGCTTTCTAATACCGCATTAATATCATCAAGTGAAAAGTCATCCATCAACGCACGTGAGACAACAGAAATTGACTGTGGAGTTTCTTTAATTGTTAAACCTAGCTTAGTCGCTGACTGTGCTTCTTCGGTAATATAATTTTTATGATGTTGCCCATAAACGGCAATTTTTTCTAAAGGTAGGTCGTCTTGCGTGTCGTTAGCAATAGCATGCCCAGATAAAACCAGTGAAGTAAGTAGACTCAGTTTAAATGCAGAGTTTTTATGTTTGTACAGCATCTTGTTTCCCATAAGATAAAATGTGGGTGTAATTTAATCTAAATGAGAGTGATTTGCAATTGCGTTAAGTCGGTATTTTACACATCTTTGATATTTTTTAAATAAAGCGTGTGGTTGTAGTTAACCTGAGCGCTAGTTAAAAACCAAAAAAGCGGCCGAAGCCGCTCAGGAAGTAAATCAGTACTTTAATCAGTAAAGAAATTAAAATGCATATTTAACAGAGAACTGTAAGCGATCCATATCGCCATCTACGCCACTTTCAAGCTCACGTTCTGCATGTTTTAATTCAGCACCAAAGGTTAAGCGTTTAACCGGTGAGTACAGAATATTTGCGCTGTAGCTTTGGCTTGATTCTGTCGGATCACCTGAGAATGAAAGTAAGTCTGTATTGTTATCTGCTGAGAAAAACGAATATAGGAATGTAGAGCGCCATTGGCTGTTCCACTTATGTTGATAAGCAATAAAACCTGATGTTGAATCAATGGCATCTAAATCATCACCGTTGAGTACCGCACCACGTGCTACGTTTAGACCAACATAACGGCCTAACCCTTTACCTTGAGTAAGCATAAATTTAAGGTTGTCTTCACCTAGTTTAACCATACCTGATGCACTGACACCAAAAGAAGTTTCATCGGCATCAACACCGCCTACTTTATAAGTTAATTGACGAGCGAGTGCAGCAACTACAAAGTTACCCCAGTCAGCATTGTGGGTATAGCGTGCAGTAAAATCAGGTAATGAGGCATCATCCGTCACTGCCATGCCACCACCAGGTGTTGTAATTGTACTTTCTGGGTTTTCTAAAGAGAAAGACCATGCGCCCGTAGTGTATTTAATTTGAGATTGACGAACAAAGACGGTGCCTTCAGCTGGGCCAACAAAATCAAGCGCTTCTGGTAATGCACCGACGTTTTGAAAGTTTGACCATGTTTGACCAAATAACCAGCCATCATAAGAAATAAAGGCATGGCGAATACGCGGAGAATATGAATTGGACACACGCTCGTTACCGCCAGGAGCAGAAGCTAAAAAGTCTAACTCAATTTTAGTTTTAACCGTTTTGCCATTATCTAAAAGTGTAGACGTACCAAAGTTAAAGCGAGATTCACGTGCGTGCATATCAAATACAGCATCTGAGTTATTATCGCTGCCAACGGTTAATGTACTTGGTACATAAAAGTCACGGCCAACACTGGTGCCTGCAGGCGCACCTGCTGAGTAGTCACTCCACATTGCGTCGAGTTTAATGTATCCACCGTAGGTGAATTCGGTATCACCTATTTTTGCAGCTGTTGCGGCATAAGCTGTGCTAGAAAGTGCACAAAGTACAGCTGTAGCTGCCAGTGTTTTAATTGGAGTAAGTTTCATTGTTGCGTCCTTTTATAGGCTACTTGTTGTATGTTTTTTCTAACGTGTGTTACTTATATAGTACTAACAAATTGAATTTACATAGTTTTAATTTAATTTATAAGTAAATAAGGATTGTTAATAAACAGTCAATACTTTTAAGTATTTAA
>NZ_JASDDA010000063.1:0-19241 GCF_030407645.1 Pseudoalteromonas sp. APC 3495
ATTAAGCTATTAGTTTCTCCGCAAGGTTGAGTTCCATTGTTGCTTTTAATAAACGGTATAAGTTAATTGACGCGTCAATTTCTTCTTTACGGTTGGTTAAGCTTTCAATATTTAAGCCCAGTGGTACACCTAAGTGCGCACAGCTTTTTAAAATTGAGTCGAGATTTTCACGACAAATACGTACCGATTCGCTTAATGTATTTTCCGAATCAAGCATGCGCCATTTAGTTGCCTCTGGCACTGAGATACCTAGCCACTGCATAAACTCCAATGTTTTTTCACCACCACAAGGCGTAAAGGTTAATATAATCCGATTAGGTGTCAGGCCTTGTGCTTTGCATGTGCGCGCATAACTGGTTATTAAATCTATGGTTGCTTGTGCATTGTAAACGGCTTGAGAGATAAAAAACTGGCACCCTTGTGCTGTTTTTTCTATTAAGCGTTGGTGTTCGTTGCGCTTATTGGCATGGCGCTCAGCAATGGTTACACCACCTAAAAAGAAATCTTCAGACTGCTCTGCCAGTGTTTTATAGGCATTCGGTAAGCTCAGCTTTATATCACCTGCTGATGATGGGCTGCCCACTAACACCACGTTTTTTAAATCGTAGTCATTTTTAGTTTCATCTAACCACGCTTTAAACTCACTCACACCGCGCTGAGCTACACTTTTATAAGTAATTACATCAAGATCAGATAAGCCTCGTAAGAGTTGGCTGTACTCGCGCGGATCAACTGTTTGCTTAAATGCAAATGGACGCGCTTGCTCTGTACGGCTGCTTTCATCTTGAATGTCATAAATAATCACACCGTCATATTCAATTTCGTGTAAACGGCCTAATAACTTTTCGGCAATGACTTTTAATTGCGCTTTATCAGTCCCAATTTTTGGCGGTGTTGTGCCAATTAGGTAAACACCTTGGTTGGTGTCCTGTATTTTTTCTTGAAGTGATAAAGCCATAATCCTCATTCCAGCTTAATTTGTGATGATGGATTTAATATAGCAGCCATTTAGACGTCTAGATAGATTTATTTATTGAAAGTTTCTCAACAAACGTGAATTATTTTCATGATTAAACCAAGTTACCAGCAATAACTGACACAGTTGTTTACATAATTAATAGGCTTAGGGCTCTTATATTTAATTGCTTTACGGCATACTTAGTTTGGTAAATGTTTTAAAAATTGCTCAATTTAAAAAGGGATAACAATGAAATTTAAATTATTGGCAACTAGCCTAGCGGTATCGCTGGCTTTAACGGGTTGCGCTATGCAGCAAAGTCAAAACACGCAAACAGTAGCCCAACAAGAACAAGTTAATAAAGTAGATGAGCGTGTTTTTTCACAAGATTACCTAATAGAAGAGCTAGATAACGGCCTACGTGTGATGGTAGTTAAAACCGATTACCCAGATGTAGTATCGCTACAAATACCTGTATCTGTTGGCTCGCGTAATGAAGTGGAAGCGGGTAAAACTGGTTTTGCTCACTTTTTTGAACACATGATGTTTAAAGGCTCTGAAAAGTTTCCGCAAGATGTGTATTCAGATATTTTAAAAAATTCAGGGGTTGATAACCGCGCCTATACAACTAACGATTACACTAACTACCACTTAAATTTTTCAAAACAACATCTTGATAAAGTACTTGAGATTGAAGCTGATATTTTTCAAAATTTAAGCTACACCGAAGAGCAATTTAGAACTGAGGCGCTTACCGTTAAAGGCGAGTACTTAAAAAATAACGCCAGTCCAATTCGTAAATTATTAAGTGCGGTACGCCAAGAAGCGTTCGATAAGCATACCTATAAACACACTACTATGGGCTTTTTTGAAGACATTGAAGCCATGCCAGATCAAATGGCCTACGGTAAAGAGTTTTTTGCTAAGTTTTATAAGCCTGAATATGTATCGCTTGTGATTGTTGGTGATGTTGATCCAAAAGAGACCATGGCGATGGTTAAAAAGCACTGGGGTAACTGGCAAAAAGGCGACTATGTTGCTGATATTCCAAAAGAGCCAACTCAACAAGCGCCAAAATATGTGCATGAGCAAAACGAAGGGTTACCTGGTCACTGGTTACTTGTGTCGTATAAAGGCGCTGCATGGGAGCCTCAGAAAAAAGACAGAGCCGCATTAGATTTACTATCGCAGCTTTATTTTTCTAGTAATTCAGATATTTACCAAGAGCTGGTAGTAGAAAAGCAAATAGCGAGTCAAATGTTTACCTATAACCCAGAGACTAAAGATCCAGGGTTACTGCATGTATTTGTAAAAGTTGAAAATGCCGATGATTTAGCCACAGTGCGTGATGCTATAAACCGTACGTATGCCAAAGCGCGTACCGAGTTGGTTGATAGCCAAAAACTCAGTGATTTAAAGTCTAATCTTAAATACAGCTTTATAAATGGTTTAGATTCATCGCAAGCAATTGCCTCTACACTTGCCAGCTATATGCATTTTGAGCGCGATCCTGAGGTGATTAATCAGTTGTATAAATCGGCAGACAATATCACTAGCGAAGATATTAGAGCCGTTGCAAATAAGTATTTTGTTGATAATGCGCGCACCACAATTACTATGTCGGCACTTGATAAAGCCCCTGGTTTTGAACAAGAAAGCGATTTAAATGCATTGGTAGCAAAATATCAGCAAGTACCGAGTAAGCCAATCTTTAAAGTACTTGATAAAACTAATAGCTCGCCGTTAATCGATATTAACTTATTATTTAATACCGGTGCCGCTGCCGATCCGCAGGGTAAAAAAGGCGTAGCGGCTTTAACTGCCGCAATGCTAGCGCAAGGTGGCTCAACCTCAATGAGTTACAAAGATATTAAAAAGGCAATGTACCCGCTGGCGGGTAGTTTTGGTTATCAAATAGATAAAGAAATGCTGTCGTTTCAAGGGCGTATCCATAAAGATAATGCAGCTCAGTGGTATGCTTTAGTGAGTGAGCAGCTGTTAAGCCCAGGCTTTAGAGAAGATGACTTTAAACGTCTGAAAAAAGAAATGATCGATGGCATTAAGTCTGGTTTAAAAGCTTCTAACGACGAAGAGTTGGGTAAAGAAGTGCTCTACAGTGTGCTTTATAAAGGCCACCCTTATGAAAGCTATAACTACGGTGATTTATCTGATTTAGAAGCGCTGACCCTTGATGATGTTAAAGCGTTTTATAATGCTGAACTTACACAAGCTAAACTTACTGTGGGTTTAATTGGTGCAGTGCCTGAAAAACTCAAAGCACAAATGTTAGCTGACTTAGCGACACTCCCTAAAGGCGAACAAAGCCGCTTAACAATCCCTGATGCGCCAGAACTTAAAGGTCATCATGCAACGATTGTTGAAAAGTCAGCGCAATCAACGGCTGTGTCGTTCGGGTTCCCTATTGATACCATTCGTAGCAGCGAAGACTGGACCGCATTGTGGTTAGTGCGCTCGTACTTTGGTGAGCATCGCAGTTCTAACAGTTACTTGTACGAACGTATTCGTCAAACGCGTGGTATGAATTACGGTGATTACGCCTATATTGAATACTTCCCTAGAGGTATGTTTCAAACAAAACCGGATGCAAACTTAGGGCGCTCTGAGCAAATATTCCAAGTGTGGCTGCGTCCACTGCGCTCAAACAACGATGCGCATTTTGCTACCCGTACCGCATTATTTGAGCTAGATAAGCTAATTAAAAATGGCATGACTGAGGCTGATTTTGAAGCCACGCGTAACTTTTTAATTAACTTTGTGCCACAAATGGTTGCTAGTCAAAATCGTCAGTTAGGTTATGCGCTAGATAGCGAGTTTTATAACACCGATAGTTTTGTAAACTATGTAACAAACAAGCTTAAAACATTGACTGTTGGCGATGTAAATCGAGTGATTAAAGACAACCTACAAACTGAGAATATTCACTATGTGTTTGTTACCGGTGATGGTGAAGATATGCAAAAACGTTTAGCAACTATGCAAACCTCGCCTATGGTGTATAACACCGATAAGCCTGCCGAATTAGTGGCTGAAGATAAGGTAATTGCTGATTACAAACTGGCAATACCAGCGAAAAATATTGAAGTAGTGAAGGTGGATAAAGTATTTCAATAATTTAAGTTCTTAAGTATTAAAAAATGCCCCTGTGCCTTAAGCATTGGGGCATTTTTATATTTTAGGTTGTAAATACTAGTTACTTACTAAAAGTACTGAGGCTGCACCAAGAGCAAAACTAATAACAGAGCTAATAATCAAACCTGCAATAAAACTTTTAGATGGACTGTTATTGGCATCATTTTGGTTGTTCTCATCAAGCTTAATAAGCTCACCTTGGCGTACTTCAAATACCGCACATAAGGCCATGGTGGTTTCTTTTGAGGCTGCACCTTCTTTTTCTACTCGTTGAATGGTTCGCAAGCTTACATCGCAGGCATCGGCAAGCTGTTGTTGTGTCCAATCGAATGTGTGCCTAAGCGACTTTACCGTTGTAGGGTTTAATTGCATGTTAAAGTTTTCCTACAATTAGCTCTACGACTGTTGCAGTGGTATAGCCAAATACTGCACCACCTAATGCACAGCCTAGAATAAAAAAAGCCGCTTTTTTAGGATCGCTAGGAAGACTACTTTGAACTTGCTTGGCAAGCACTTCTTGATCTTTGTATAGAGTGCACTCAAGTCGTCCTGTGAGTATATTGAGCATGTCAAATTTCACTTGGTACTGCGAATTTTCAAAATCAAATGTGTGTGAGCTTTTTATATTAACACTGCGTCTACTGCTAACTAAGTCATCGTTAATATAGACTTCTTCTTTACCTGTAAAGTAGCTTCCAAAACAGGCTATTTGGTTATCGCCATCTTGAAAGTAAAATTTATAGCCTAATTTTTTTGTATTTAATATGTCGTTTTTCATCATCGTTATCCTTGTTGAGTTGATGATGCTAATTTAGCGTTTATTATTATTTTTTACGCCGTCAGCAGTACGCCAGTGGCTATTTTGGCACATGACACACGTGCTGTCATATGTTGTTATTTACTGATTTTTATTAACTTATTTTATTTTTGCACAAATGGTTAAACCTGCCTAGCTGTCATATGACATGACTTGAAAAAAGTAATATAAACCTGAAACTTAACTGGTTATATATAATAACCAGAACAAATAACGAAGGGATTAACACCTAGGCGGCTAAATCCGTTAGAATTGGCGGTAGGCTCTTTGTAATAACTTAAGGCAGTATTATGCGTCATGAAATTTGGCAACAGCTTCGTAGTGAAGCAAATGAAGTAGTAACTCGTGAACCCCTTTTAGCGAGCCATGTGTATTCGTGTATTTTAAATCATGAGTGCTTAGGGTCGGCATTGAGTTTTATTGTTGCTAACAAGCTAGCTGATGCTGTGGTTTCTGCTTTTACAATCCGTGAGCTGTTTGACCAAGCTTTTGTAAAGTGTGACCGCATGCTGACACATGTTGCTCATGATATTAAAGCAGTAAAAGATCGTGACCCTGCCGCCGAAACCTACCTTACTGTGATTTTAAATTTAAAAGGGTTTCACGCCATACAAGCACACCGATTAGCTAACTGCTTATGGCAACAAAACCGTAAAGAGCTTGCGCGCTTTATTCAAAGCCGTACCTCAGAGGTGTTTGGGGTTGATATTCACCCTGCCTGTAAAGTAGGCCAAGGCATTATGTTTGACCATGCCACTGGTATTGTTATAGGTGAAACCGCCGTAATTGAAGATAATGTATCTATATTACAATCGGTTACATTAGGTGGTACGGGTAACGAGCAAGGCGATCGCCACCCTAAAATCAGAGCGGGCGTACTTATTGGCGCGGGCGCTAAAGTACTGGGTAACATTGAAGTGGGCGAGGGCGCACGTATTGGTGCAGGCTCTGTGGTACTAAGCCCTGTGCCGCCTCACACAACTGCTGTTGGCGTACCTGCAAAAATTATTGGTCGCCCTGATTGTGAGTGCCCGGCAGAAAGTATGAACCAAAACTTTTTAGAATATCCCGAGCCAGAAAACGAATCGCACACCAGTGCAATGCTTTAATTTTTGAGTGCCTAGAAATGATATATAAAAGTAACCTTGTGGCTATGCTGCTCTGTTTTTCTTCAGGCGTGGCGTTAGCAAGTGGTTACTTTTTGTTTTTTAAAGATTCCACTCGTGTTTCCTCAGCGCCCAAACAAGCTGTGATCTCTTCGGCTAACACTCAAGTCAATAATCAGCCAACTACTTTGCAAGGCCTAGTGCAGGTCAATAAAGCCCAAGAGGCTGATCAACAAACTCAGCTAGCACAACATGTGGTTGAGCTTAATCAGCGGCTTGAAAAAAAAACAATCCAGCTTAAGCAATCTCAACAACAGCTAAAGTTAAATCAATTAGAAAGTGTAGAGCTTGATGATGAGCTCGCAATACAGTTTGAGCAAGAGGCTGATAATCTCGAATGGAGTTACGAGCTTGAAGTCGCGTTAACTGACTTTTTAATTATTAATGAGTTTGCAGATAGCGCTGAGCTTACAGCGCTAAAGTGTAAGCAAACAATTTGTAAGTTTGAGCTTACCATTAACCAACATGCCGTTAATTATGGAGCTAAATTATGGCGCGAGCTAAACGATAAGCTTCATCTTGAACCTTGGTGGCAGCAATTTAAACTCAGTGCATCTCAATCTAACGATGCCCGTATTGAGTTTACTGTTAGTACGCAAGGCTAGCGCTTAGCAATATGGCTAAGCTTCTACCTTTGAAATAACCTGGCCATCTACTAACTCAGTGATCAACACATCACCCACTTTTACATCTTCCACTGATTTAACCACTTTATTTTGCGCCGTTTTCGTTATGCTGTAACCGCGCGCTAATACATTAAGGGGGCTAACCGAATCAAGCCGACTCGCCTGTAAGGCAAGCGTATTATTTGCGTGTTGTAGCTGCTGCTGCATCGCTTGGTTTAGCCTTGCATGGAGTTGTGCTAACTGATAGTTTGCATTTGCTAGCTTTTTATCTGGTGATTGGCGCATTAGGCGTGGAGTTAAATTAGCTAACACGCGTTCTTGCTGGTATAAACGCTGACGCATTGCCTGTTGCAGTGCAATACTCAGCTCATCTAAGCGTTGTGATTTTTGGTTTAGCTGATTGCGCGGGTGGCATAAATTTAAGCGATGCTGCAACTGTATGGCTAGTGCGCGTTTATCGGCAATGTCGTGTTTAAATGCATTCGCTAAACGGCTAATTAACTGATTAACCCTATTATGTAGCTCTTGTGTATTGGGGCTTACGAGCTCTGCGGCTGCAGAAGGAGTTGCTGCACGTACATCAGCAACGTAATCGCTAATCGTGGTGTCTATTTCATGGCCAACAGCGCTCACAATGGGTAGTGCGCTTTGATAAATAGCGCGAGCAAGGTGCTCATGGTTAAAGCACCATAAATCTTCTAATGAACCACCACCGCGTCCGAGAATGATAACGTCGACTTCATTACGTAAATTTGCCAGCTCTATTTGCTTGATTAAATGGCCATGCGCTTCTTTGCCTTGCACCATCGCAGGGTAAATAACCACTTCTAATTGCGGCGCGCGACGTTTTAGCACGGTTAAAATATCTTTAATTGCGGCGCCTGTAGGTGAGGTGATCACCCCTATGCGATTTATGTTTTGGGGTAGGGTTTTTTTATAAGCGGAGCTAAATAAGCCCTCTGCAGCCAAACGCATTTTTAGCGCGTCAAACTCTTGCTTAAGTTGCCCTTCGCCGGCAGGCTCCATATGTTCAACAATAAGCTGGTAGTCACCACGGGGTTCGTACAAAGATACACGTGCTTTAACGGTTACTTGCGCGCCGTTAATTGGTCGGTAACTTTGGTTGCGATTATTGCCTCGCCACATGGCGGCTTTAATTTGCGCTTTATCGTCTTTTAACGAAAAATACCAATGCCCAGAAGCAGGCGCAATAAAGTTAGAAATTTCACCTGTGAGTATTAAAGACGCAAAACCTTGTTCAAGTAAGGCACGTATTTCACGATTAAGGCGAGATACGGTATAAACCGTTTGCGAGGGCTTAGAAAACATAAAAACTACCAAAAAACATTTATAAATCTAGCTTATCATAAATAAATACAAAATATTATTTACTAGTGCCTACAACGCTGTTAAAATTTGGCCGCAATTCCTTATCTTAGATCCACATGTGAGAAGTTGCCAAAATGCTTAGAATCGCTAAAGAAGCTCTTACCTTTGATGACGTACTTTTAGTACCTGGTCATTCTACTGTTTTGCCACACACGGCAAATATTTCAACTCGCTTAACGCGTGGTATCAAACTTAACTTGCCGCTCATTTCAGCATCTATGGATACTGTTACAGAAGCTCGTTTAGCTATTGCCCTCGCGCAGGAAGGTGGTCTTGGTTTTATTCATAAAAACATGACCATTGCAGAACAAGCGAAAAATGTTCGTAAAGTTAAAACCTATGAAGCAGGTATTGTTTCATACCCTGTTACAGTAACCGCCGATCTGACTATTGCAGATGCCGTTGAGCTGTCTCAGGAAAAGGGATTCTCAGGTTTTCCGGTCACCGATAGCGAAAATAACCTTGTAGGTATCGTAACTAGTCGTGATATGCGCTTTGAAACTAAGCTTGAACAGCCGGTTTCAACAGTGATGACGAAAAAAGAAAACCTAGTAACGGTTAAAGAGGGCACCGCTCGCGAAGATATCTTAAGCTTAATGCACGAACACCGCATTGAGAAGATTCTTGTGGTTGATGATGCGTTTAAACTTAAAGGCATGATCACCGTAAAAGATTACCAAAAAGCACAAGACAAACCAGATGCATGTAAAGACGAGCAAGGTCGTTTACGTGTAGGTGCTGCGGTAGGTGTTGGCGCAGGTACTGATGAGCGTATTGCTGCATTAGTTGAAGCCGGTGTTGATGTACTACTAATCGATACTTCTCATGGTCACTCTCAAGGTGTTATTGACCGTGTTGCAGCGACTCGTCAAGCTTACCCTGATTTACAAATTGTTGCGGGTAACGTGGCAACTGCCGAAGGTGCTATTGCCCTTGCAGATGCCGGTGTTGATGCTGTTAAAGTAGGTATCGGCCCAGGTTCTATTTGTACTACACGTATTGTTACTGGTTGTGGTGTACCACAAATAACAGCCATTTCAGATGCGGTTGAAGGCCTTAAAGGTCGCGATATTCCAGTGATTGCCGATGGCGGTATTCGTTTTTCTGGTGATATTGTAAAAGCATTGGTTGCCGGTGCATCGTGTGTAATGGTTGGCTCTATGCTCGCGGGTACTGAAGAAGCACCAGGTGAAGTGGAGCTTTATCAAGGTCGTTACTACAAGTCTTACCGTGGTATGGGTAGCCTAGGTGCGATGGATCAAAAAGAAGGGTCATCGGATCGCTACTTCCAAAAATCAAACCAAGCTGACAAGTTAGTACCAGAAGGTATTGAAGGTCGTGTTGCTTATAAAGGGCCAATTGCGACCATTATTCACCAACAAGTGGGTGGTCTTCGCAGTGCAATGGGCTTAACCGGTTGTGCCACAATCGAAGAGCTAAACACTAAACCACAGTTTGTACGTGTAACTTCTGCTGGTATGGGTGAGTCGCATGTTCATGATGTGCAAATCACTAAAGAAGCACCGAACTACCGTTTAGGCTAATCAGCCTTTAACAACTTGAAAAAAGTGGGCTAACCTTTGTTAGCCCTAATATAGTCACACAGCTTAAGCTGGTGGCGTTTAGCACCTGACTTTACGAGATACTTCATGAGCAAAGACATTCACGATTCACGAATCCTCATTTTAGATTTTGGTTCACAATACACGCAGTTAATCGCCCGTCGCGTGCGCGAAATTGGTGTTTATTGTGAGCTTTGGGCTTGGGATGTAACCGAAGAGCAAATTCGCGAGTTTAACCCACAAGGTATTATCCTTTCAGGTGGCCCAGAATCAACCACGCTTGAAAACAGCCCACGTGCTCCTGAGTATGTATTTAATGCAGGCGTTCCAGTACTTGGTATTTGTTACGGTATGCAAACTATGGCAACACAGCTTGGCGGCCGTGTACATAGCTCAGATAAAAAAGAATTTGGTTACGCACAAGTTGAAAAAGTGGGTAACTGTGCATTATTTGATGCCATTGAAGATCATATTACTGATGGCGGTAATGGCGTACTAGATGTGTGGATGAGCCACGGTGATAAAGTAATGGAAATTCCAGATACGTTTAAAACCACAGCTAAAACATCTACTTGTCCACATGCGGCAATGTCTAACGAAGAAAAGCGCTTTTACGGCGTACAATTTCACCCAGAAGTAACCCACACACATCAAGGTCAACGCTTATTAGAGCGTTTTGCTATTGATATTTGTGGTTGTGAAAAATTATGGACGCCAGCAAAAATCATTGATGATGCTATTGAGCGTATCAAAGAAACCGTTGGCGACGACGAAGTTATTTTAGGCTTATCAGGCGGTGTAGATTCATCGGTTGTAGCTATGCTTATTCACCGTGCTATTGGTGAACGACTAACCTGTGTATTTGTTGATAACGGGCTACTTCGTTTAAACGAAGGCCAACAAGTAATGGACATGTTTGGCAATAAGTTTGGTTTAAACATTGTTAAAGTAGATGCCGAAGATCAATTTTTAAATGACTTAGCAGGTAAATCAGACCCAGAAGATAAGCGTAAAGCTATTGGCCACACGTTTATTAATGTATTTGATGAGCAAGCTAAAAAGCTTAAAAACGCAAAATGGTTAGGCCAAGGTACAATTTACCCTGACGTAATCGAATCAGCGGCCTCAGCGACTGGTAAAGCGCACGTAATTAAATCGCACCATAATGTGGGCGGCTTACCAGATGATATGCAAATGGGCTTAGTAGAGCCATTACGTGAGTTATTTAAAGATGAAGTACGTAAAATTGGTTTAGAGCTAGGTTTACCGTACGACATGCTTTACCGTCACCCATTCCCAGGGCCAGGTTTAGGTGTGCGTGTACTTGGCGAAATCAAAAAAGAGTACTGTGATTTACTTCGCCGCGCTGATGCTATTTTCATTGAAGAGCTTCACAAAGCAGAGCTTTACCATAAAGTAAGCCAAGCGTTTACTGTATTCTTACCGGTTAAGTCGGTAGGGGTTATGGGTGATGCACGTAAGTACGATTGGGTTGTTTCACTTCGTTGTGTAGAAACCATCGACTTTATGACTGCGCGTTGGTCACATTTACCGTATGAGTTCTTAGGTGTGGTTTCAAACCGTATCATTAATGAAATCGACGGTATCTCACGTGTTGTTTATGATATTTCAGGAAAACCACCTGCCACTATCGAGTGGGAATAATCCTCCCGTTACTGTAATTTCGTAATAACTAACGGCGAATTAGCATGCTAATTCGCCGTTTTGTTTATTTAAAAAGCAAACAAACCGAAAAGTTGAATTTTTACTTTACCTTTGTCAAAAGGTCTTTATAATTCATCGTCATTGCAGGGGCGTAGTTCCAATTGGTAGAACAGCGGTCTCCAAAACCGACGGTTGGGAGTTCGAATCTCTCCGCCCCTGCCATTTCTTCTTTACATCGTTTTGATTACTTCCTATATTATTCATCTTACTAATCCATCGAGTTGTTATGCATTCACGTTACGCATCTGTTTTTGGTATAGAAAAGCTTGAACTTAATCAACACTTTCGCCCAGCTCAAGCTGAGTTGTCAGCGACTTCACCGTTAATTCTCTGTGATATATTAAAAGATGATATTGAGCGTGCCTTTGCGCCTGTAACAATAAACTCAATTGTTAAATCGTCAACCATTGAGTTTAGTGAGCAACAATTAGGCCTGCCTGATTCTAACCTAACCTGTGCGCAAAAACGTGCGTTATGGGCTTTAATGAGTGAACACCTTGATACACTTTAAGTCGGTTACCGATGAGAATATCAATGAGCTGATGGCCATTGAAAATGCCTGTCATACACACCCTTGGACGTTAAAAACAATGCAGTCGTGTTTGCAGGGGCGCTATTTTAATTTAGCTGCGTTCAAAGACGAGCAAATGATAGGCTTTTACATTGGTGAAAAAGCAGGGCCCGATTTTACCTTAATGGATATTTGTGTCGCCCCGAGCTTTCAGGGACAAGGATTTGCTAAGCAGTTATTAACGCAGTTTATAGCGTACGGCGAGCAACACAGTGCCGAAAACTTATTTTTAGAAGTGAGAGAATCTAATACGCGGGCGATTGCTTTGTATGAGCGTGCGGGCTTTATTGAAATGTCAGTACGTAAAAATTATTACCCCAGCGATGCGCCAAATAAAAATGGCTTTGAAGATGCGATTTTAATGGGCATGGCACTGGGTTTAAATTTTTAATGATTACTTATTAGCGATGGCTTGTTCTATTGCTGTAATGAGTTCTACAACGCGTTTTTCTCTTTGAGTCATATCATTGCCTTTTAAACTTTGCTCAAGCGCTGATGCGCTATGGTAAATATCATCAAAGTTAAAACAACCGGCACTGCCCTTAATACTGTGGGCAAGTGCGCGTAGTGTTTCGCAATCTTGGTTGTTATAAAGGGTTTTTATCTGCTTTAAGTAATCAGGTAAACTTGCCAAATAATTAGCATTTATTTGCTGAAATTTCTCACTTTTTAATAAGCTATCCCACTTATTTTGATTATCGCGTTCAAGGTGTAAATAGCTGACTAATACATTTTCTAGTGCGTCTTTATCAATGGGTTTACCAAGCGCTTTGTTACAGCCTGCTTCAAGGTAAGTATCTATATCATGGTTCATGACATTTGCGGTCAGGGCGATAATTGGGCCATCGTAGGCGGCATCTCTGAGCATTTTAGTTGCTTCTAAGCCGCCCATAACCGGCATTTGCATATCCATGATTATAAGCTGGTAGTCGTTCACTAGTGCCATTTCTACTGCTTGTGCGCCATTATTGGCTATATCAGGCTCTAACCCCCATGTTTGAAGGAGTAATTTTATCAGCAACTGATTATCGGGGTTATCTTCTGCCACTAAAATATGCGCATCAAAGTTATTGGTTGCAAAAGAAAGTTGCGGGTCTTTTTCGGGTGATAGCTGAGAGTGTTCAGTCAAAAACAGGTTACTACTAAGCCCATTACCTAAATGGCAATCTATATCGATAGTAAAACAACTACCCACACCCACTTCACTGGTTACGCTGACATCGCCACCGAGCAGCTGAGCCAAATTTTTTGAAATACATAGCCCTAATCCTGTACCACCAAATCGGCGTGTGGTTGTGGCATCAGCTTGTTCAAATGGCGTAAATAATCGACTTATTTGGTTTGCCGACATGCCTATACCGGTGTCTTCAACTATAAATGTAAGAATTTTTGGTGCTTGGTATTTAGCGGTTATTGTAACCTGACCTTGCTCAGTAAATTTAACTGCATTACTGGCAATATTAATCAGTATTTGTTTTAAACGAGTAACGTCACTATTTATCGTATGCGGCAAAGGTAGTGAATAATTAATTGTAAATGAAAGCTGTTTCTCTTGTGCTAAAGGTTTAATGATTGATTCAACATCATGAATAAGCTGCACAACATTTAATGGCGTTTGCTCAACAGCGAGTTTTTCGGCTTCAATTTTTGATAAATCGAGGATGTTATTAATAAGCTCTAATAAATGTTTTGAATTACGAAGAATAGTGCCTAAATGATGTTTATCGTTTGTTTTCTTATCGCTATGCAGTAGTTGCTCGGTAAAACCCATAATGGCAGTGAGTGGAGTGCGAATTTCATGGCTCATATTGGCTAAAAAACGACTCTTAAGCTGGTTTGCTTGCTCTGCTTGAGCGATGGCTGTTTCAAGCTTACTATTCATTGATTCAAGTGCCTTAGTACGGCTCTCTACTTTGTCTTCTAAGTGATGCTTATATTCTTCTAGCTGCTCTTGATAATGCTTAATTTGGTTAATCATGTGATTAAAGTCGTTAAACAGTATGCCTACCTCATCGGTTGTATAAGCAGGCAGTGTGACTGAAAGGTCGCCATCACCTACTCGGTGACTTGCTTCACCTAGTAATTCAATTGGGTTAAGCAGTAAATTGCGCACCACAATAAAAATTAAGATCGGTAGGGTGATCACAGAAATAATTACAATTAGCCCGGTGATGACACTAATTGCTTTACCTGATTGATACAGTACCGCTTTAGGAATAGTCGACACATAATAGTAGCCGCCACTCATTTGAGCTGCAAAAATCAGTCGCTCTATTTTATCAACACTTGAAAGCTCAATGGTTGATAAGCTACCTATATCCGCTAAGTCGTTAATTTTATTTAGTTCATACTCACTAACATAGTGGCCGCGCATTTTATAATCAGAGCTAAATAAAATTTTACCATCACTGGCCAGTAACAAATTTAAGGTGTTGTTATAAGGCGCTTCTAAAATACTGGTGTTTAAAATCGAAGGTTCGACCTTAAGCACAATAAAACCGAGCTGCTGTGGGCGTTTTAGATAATAGTCGACACTGTATATGCGTTGCACAAAGTATAAGTTGGTGGTGCCATCTTCTTTTTGCACCATAAATTGTTGTTGGCTTAAATTGCTTTGTATAACTTGATCAAAAAATGGGTATGACTTGGGCGCTACGGTTAAATTACTGGAGTAATAGGCATCACTTTCACCGGTTTTTGAGACTAAATTAATACTAATAATATCAGGGTAGGCTTCACTGTAACTGGCAAATACATCCATTAACGCGCCAAGGCGATAGGTATAGCTGGCGTCTTCAAATAAATCTTTAGCTAAAAAGTCACTTAGTACCGGTGAGGCAGAGAGTAACTTAGCCGTTGCATGAAAAGAGTCTATATAGTTGAATACTTTTTGCTGTTGTTGCTCTACAAAGCGACTCATTATCAAGTCAGCTTGTTTTTGCGTAGAGTTAGTTACATTAGTGAGCGTAAACCCACCTAAAAATAACAACGGCAGTATAACCAGTGGAGTTATATACCATAATAATCGAATACTTAGCTTACTGGTTTTCATTACCCAACATCAAATCCTCCATGTAATCGAACAATAATATGATTTACAGAACCATTACTCAAGCTTGGTGTTAAGTTAGTGGGCAATTTATAGCGTTATTGTTAATAATCGCTGAAAACACCAAACTTAAAAAAGATCCGTTAATAACCAACCATTGATTGTTTATAAAGCCAAGATCAGCGAAAATAGTCTTCAATTACGATTAACTTAACGGATAGCGTCACAAGAGCTAATTTGGGTTCTTGTTGGGGTATGTTGAGCTTTCTAGGTTAGCTTGTTTTTAGCCTTGAAAGCTCAGCATACTAAAATACAAATACATCCGTATATCAACTAAAAGAACCTTTTTAATGGCAGACCAAAATCTCCTTAGCGAAATTAATAAACGCCGTACCTTTGCGATCATCTCGCATCCGGATGCGGGTAAAACCACTATCACAGAAAAAGTATTGTTATTCGGACAAGCAATTCAAAAAGCCGGAACAGTAAAAGGCCGTGGCTCTAATCAGCATGCTAAGTCTGATTGGATGGAAATGGAAAAAGAGCGTGGTATATCTGTGACTACTTCTGTAATGCAATTTCCATATAACAATGCGTTAGTTAATTTACTTGATACCCCAGGACACGAAGACTTCTCTGAAGATACTTACCGTACATTAACCGCGGTAGATTCGTGTTTAATGGTGATAGATGCCGCCAAAGGTGTAGAAGAACGTACCCGTAAGTTAATGGAAGTAACACGCCTGCGCACCACGCCGATTGTTACCTTTATGAATAAATGTGACCGCGATATTCGCGACCCAATGGAGCTACTCGACGAAGTAGAAACAGAGCTAAATATTGCTTGTGCACCTATTACGTGGCCAATTGGCTGTGGTAAAGAATTTAAAGGTGTTTACCATATCCATAACGAAGAAACTATTTTATACAAAACAGGTCAAGGTCATACTATTCAAGAAGTGCGTAGCATTAAAGGACTTGATAACCCAGAGCTTGACCAAGCGATTGGTGATGAACTTGCAGCCCAGTTACGTGACGAGTTAGAGCTGGTTATTGGTGCATCACACGAGTTTGATTTAGATCTGTTCTTAGCGGGTGAGTTATCGCCTGTATACTTTGGTACTGCACTTGGTAACTTTGGTGTAGATCATGTTCTGGATGGACTGACTGAATGGGCGCCAACGCCTTTACCTCGTGAAACAGAAGACCGCCAAGTTGTAGCCACAGAAGAAAACTTCACTGGGTTTGTATTTAAAATTCAGGCCAACATGGATCCAAAACACCGTGACCGTATTGCCTTTATGCGTATTGTGTCGGGTAAATACAGCCAAGGCATGAAAATGAATCATGTGCGTATAGGTAAACAAGTGAGTATTTCTGATGCGGTAACCTTTATGGCGGGCGATCGTGAGCGTGCAGCTGATGCTTACGCTGGTGATATTATTGGTTTACATAACCACGGTACGATTCAAATTGGTGATACCTTTACCCAAGGCGAAAAAATTAAGTTCAGCGGTATTCCAAACTTCGCCCCTGAATTATTCCGCCGTATTCGTCTGCGCGATCCATTAAAACAAAAACAGCTATTAAAAGGACTGGTACAGCTTTCAGAAGAGGGCGCAGTACAAGTATTCAGACCATTAATTAATAATGACTTAATTGTAGGTGCGGTAGGTGTGTTGCAGTTTGACGTGGTGGTAGCGCGTTTAAAAGCTGAATATAACGTTGATGCAATTTACGAAAGCGTGAATGTAAATACAGCCCGTTGGGTTAGCTGTGATGATGTTAAAAAGTTTGAAGAGTTTAAACGTAAGTGCGAAAGCAACTTAGCACTTGATGGTGGCGATAATTTAACTTACATCGCGCCGAGTCGTGTAAATCTTAACTTGTCGACAGAGCGTTACCCTGAAGTGACATTTAATCACACGCGTGAAAACTAGCACTTAGCCTCTAGAATTAACACAAAGCCTGCTTTGGCGGGCTTATAAAGGTAAATAATATTATGAATATTCGTACTATTTTAGTAGAAAAAGCCATTGCCGCTATGACCGCCGCAGGCCTACCAGAAGATACTAACCCAGCGGTTACCCAAAGCACTCGCCCACAGTTTGGTGATTACCAAATTAATGGCGCGATGGGCGCAGCTAAAAAAATGAAAAGTAACCCGCGTGAATTGGCGCAAAAAATTATTGATCAGTTAGATGTAAGCGACATTGCCGAAAAAACGGAAATTGCTGGCCCTGGTTTTATTAATATTCACTTAAAGCCGGAGTTTTTAGCTCAAAGCGTACAAGCTGCTAATAACCACGCAAAACTTGCCGTAAATGAGCACGCCAAACCACAAAAAGTAGTGGTTGATTACTCATCGCCTAACCTTGCAAAAGAAATGCACGTAGGTCACTTACGCTCAACTATTATTGGTGATGCCGTAGTACGTGCGCTTGAATTTAGAGGCGATACCGTTGTTCGTCAAAATCACATGGGTGATTGGGGCACACAGTTTGGTATGCTAATTGCGCATTTAGAAGATCAAATTAACCAAGGTGTTGATTTAGATACTGTTGCGCTTGCTGATTTAGAAACCTTTTACCGCGATGCGAAAAAGCGTTTTGACGACGAAGAAGGCTTTGCCGATAAAGCGCGAAATTACGTAGTTAAACTGCAAGGTGGCGACGCACACTGTGAAAAACTGTGGAAACTATTTATTGCCACTTCAGTTAAGCATTCTGAAGAAGTATACAAGCGTTTAAATGTAACACTAACACCTGCCGACATTATGGCTGAAAGTGCATACAACAGTGAACTTAACGATATTATAAGCTTATTAAAAGATAAAAATATTGCAGTAGAGTCGCAAGGCGCACAAGTGGTATTTTTAGATGAGCTGGCAAATAAAGACGGTGAACCTTCAGCGTTTATCGTGCAAAAATCAGGTGGCGGCTTCTTATATGCAACCACTGATTTAGCGGCGTGTGATTACCGTTCAAACAAGCTAGGCGCTGAGCGTATTTTAATCTTTGTTGATGCGCGCCAGAGTCTTCACTTTAATCAAGTGGAGCTAACTGCGCGTAAAGCCGGTTTGTTACGCGATGAAACTAGTTACGAGTTTTGCCCATTTGGCACCATGATGGGCGCTGATGGCAAACCATTTAAAACCCGTACAGGCGGTACGGTTAAATTAGCTGATTTGCTTGAAGAGTCAATTACTCGCGCAGCAGCTAAATTGGCTGAGCGTGAATCAGATTTATCTGACGAAGACCGCAGTGAAATTGCACGTAAAGTGGGTATTGGCGCAGTTAAATATGCTGACCTTTCTAAGCATCGTACCAGCGATTACATCTTCAACTGGGACAGCATGCTAAGCTTTGAAGGCGCAACAGCCCCTTACTTACAATATGCTTATACGCGTGTTCGCAGCATTTTCCGTAAATCTGGCGTTGATGCTGCAAGCTTAAAAGCCGATGTAAGTATTATTGAGCCGCAAGAGAAAACCCTCGCGCTTAAATTATTACAGTTAGAAGAAGTCCTTGATCTGATGATCAATGAAGCCACACCGCACGTATTATGTGGTTACTTATACGAACTAGCTAGTCTATACATGACATTCTATGAAGCTTGCCCAGTACTTAAAGAGGGCGTAGAGCCAAGTGTTCGTGATAGCCGTTTAGTGTTGTGTAATTTAGTGGCAGATACGTTAAAAACGGGTTTAGATCTGTTAGGCATCGAAGTCATGGAGCAAATGTAATCTGCTGCGTGTAGTTCGCTTTGACTGCGTTGTCGTGCTTTTTTAGCCTAAGTCACATACAAAAACGTATGCTCCTTGGCATAAAAAAGCACTTCGCCTTGTCAGCACTTCTACACTTGCAGATGCGAAGCTTGGCACTAAATAGTTGACCCTAATCACATACAACTACGTATGCTCATAGGGATAAGTCGAGTCTCCGCCTTATCTTAGACTAAACTACTTAGGTGAACGTCTGCTGCGTGTAGTTCGCTTTAGCTGCGTTGGTAAAACTATTTAGCCTAAGTCACATACAAACCGTATGCTCCTATGCATAAATAGTTTTACCGCCTTGCTAGCACTCCTAGACTTACAGATAATTTTAGGTTTAGGTGTTAGATTTATATTGACACTGTTCGGTATGTTCACCAATTTTGTAGCTGATAGCTGATAGCTGATAGCTGATAGCTGATAGCTGATAGCTGATAGCTGATAGCTGATAGCTGA
>NZ_JASDDA010000064.1:0-18608 GCF_030407645.1 Pseudoalteromonas sp. APC 3495
AACAACTCTTGATTACTGGCAGTAAACGTTGCGATCCCCATCAAATACAGCTGTTTAAAAAATTTTATTAGTAATAAAACCACAGCAAATAGTAAACCGACAAAAAATGGGGCTAATAACCAGCGTCCTTTAAATATAAACGACTCAAGAGCATGCTCTACTTTATGAACAGGTTGTATTTTTTTATTTATATTATTTGTATGTGGCTCTGACATAAGAACACCTAAAAATTAAAACGCGACATTAGCCTAAATTTAGCTGTAACACAATTAGTTAAGGTTAAACACTTTTACGCGATACGCTCATCTTGACGATAAAAATATTTCGTTTCCCTTTATTTTATATTCGATTAAAAATCAATATACCAACAGAGATGTTCTGGCTTGGTTACACTTGTTTTATGTAGGCATTGTATGAATGCATAACTCGATTGTTACTCCATTTTTAGGAATAAGAAAATGAATAAAGCATTACTCGCGTTAATCGTTGCACCATTTTTCGTTTTATCTGCTGCTAATGCAGTGGCAAACGATGCTACAGACGCTTCAGCTGAGACGATTCAGGAATTCACAGAAATGTGTGTTAGTTGGGCTAAAGAAGACGACGTAAGCAATGAAGAGCTTTATAACTATGTTTTAAAGTGTGTGAATGATGAACTAACATCTGAAGGCTATAACAAAGTCACTGCTGTTAAAATTTAATGAATAATTGAGTGAATTGAACCTAAATTGGTTACATTTTTTAATCCTGTAAAGTAAAAAAACAGATTAAAAATGCCATTGCGATAGGTTTGATTTGACAAAAAAAAACCGGAACTGTCACAGGCTGTGCATTCCGGTTTTTTATTACTTAAAGCGGTGAATAATTAATTATTCATCGTCTTTTTTTACTTTTGCTTTCGCTTTACTTTTAGCAGGCGCTTTTTTAGCGGCGGCTTTCTTTTTAGGCGCGGCTTTTTTCTTTGCCTCTTCTACCCATTTACCACCTTCGTAGTGTGCCGTCCAACCAGTTGCTTTGCCATCAACCTCAGTCATTACATACTGTGATTTATTCTTACGACTGTAACGCACAACAGCAAGATTACCATCAGGATCTTTAGCTGGTGCATCAGCTAAGTAGTAAAACTTAGGCGAAATACGATCTCTAAAACGCTGTAACTCTTCTACTTTGGGGGCGCGTGTTTCTCGTGATTTAGGGAACGTATTTGCTGCTAAGAAAATACCTGCAGCACCATCACGTAATACAAAATAGGCTTCAGACTTTTCACATTCTAATTCAGGAATATGAACGGGATCTTCTTTTGGTGGCGCGGCTTCGCCATTTTTTAATAACTTACGGGTATTTTTACACTCGTCATTGTTACAGCCAAAATACTTACCAAATCGACCTGATTTTAATTCCATATCAGCGCCACATTTATCACATTCAATAATAGGGCCGTCGTAACCTTTAATTTTAAACGTACCCTCTTCAACCACATGCCCATGACACGCTGGGTTATTACCACACACGTGTAGTTTACGGGTTTCATCGATAAGGTATGAATCCATCGCTGTTTCACAAATTGGACAGCGCTTCATTTGCATTAATGTTTCTGTTTCAACGTCTTCAACATCAGCTGCAACCGCTTCATCACCCGACACTAAGTTCATAGTGGTAGTACAGCGCTCTTTAGGTGGCAGGTTATAACCAGTACATCCTAAGAATACGCCCGTTGAAGCAGTACGAATACCCATTTTTCTGCCACACGTTGGGCAGTCAATGTCAGTTTCTACCATTTGATTAAGACGCATACCGCCTTCATCGGGTTCACCTTTGGCAATGTTTAACTGGGTTGAAAAATCGGCATAAAACTTATCAAGTACCTGCGTCCAAACACGCTCACCTTCGGCGATATCATCTAAACGGCCTTCCATTTTAGCGGTAAAATCGAAGTTCATTAAATCGGTAAAGTTTTCAACAAGGCGATCGGTGACAATCTCCCCCATTTTTTCAGCGAAAAAGCGACGATTTTCTACTCGTACATAACCACGGTCTTGTATCGTTGATATAATAGAGGCATACGTAGATGGACGACCAATCCCACGTTTCTCAAGCTCTTTAACTAAGCTTGCTTCACTAAAACGAGCCGGTGGCTTAGTAAAGTGCTGCTTAGGATCAAGCTCAACTAACGTGAGCACCTCGCCTTGCTTAACAGCAGGCAGCGATTGATCTTCTTCATTCTTTTTACGTACTGCCGGTTGCACTTTAGTCCAACCATCAAAACGTAAAACACGGCCTTTTGCTTTCAATGTAAAATCGTTGGCAGCGACCGTTAAGGTGGTTAAATCGTACTCAGCTGGCACCATTTGACAGGCCACAAACTGACGCCAAATAAGCTCATAAAGCTTTTTCGCATCGGCATCCACACCTTCAACATGCCCAGAAAGCACTGATACGCTAGAAGGACGAATCGCTTCGTGCGCCTCTTGTGCATTACCTTTAGAGCTATAGTTAATCGGATCAGCTGGTAAATACTTGGCACCAAACTCATTGGTTACGTATTCGCGACACATTTCAACCGCATCTTTCGATAAATTAGTTGAATCGGTACGCATATAAGTAATATAACCCCCCTCGTATAAACGCTGGGCAAGCATCATGGTCTTTTTAACGCCATAACCTAATCGGGTACTTGCTGCTTGTTGCATTGTTGAAGTAATAAATGGCGCACTTGGACGGCTCTTACTTGGTTTCTCTTCAACGCTGACAACTTTATATTCGGCATTCTCAAGGCTTTTAACTGCTGCACTAGCCTGAGCTTCATTTACTGGCTTAAATGGCTTGTCTGCTTGTTTAGTGACTTCTAAACGTAGGTCAGACTCGCTATTTTTAACATCGGCATGAATGTCCCAAAATTCTTCAGGAATAAATGCTTTAATTTCACGTTCGCGTTCAACTAATAAACGCACTGCAACAGATTGCACTCGACCCGCTGATAAACCACGCGCTACTTTAGCCCATAATAGGGGCGATACCATAAAGCCAACAACACGGTCTAAGAAGCGACGGGTCTGCTGTGCATAAACCATGTCGGTGTTTAACTCACCTGGGGTTTCGAATGCTTGTTGTATTGCATTTTTAGTGATTTCGTTAAAAACAACACGCTTATATTTTTCTGGCTCGCCACCAATAATTTCTTGAAGGTGCCAAGCAATAGCTTCCCCTTCTCTATCCAAATCCGTTGCGAGATAGATTTGATCAGCATTTTGGGCAAGCTTTTGTAATTCTTGAACAACCTTTTCTTTACCCGGCAATATTTCGTAATGTGGCTCCCATCCTTTTTCAGGATCGATGCCCATTCGCGCGACTAAGTTAGTGTAGTCACGTTGCTCTTTATACGCTGCTTTCTCATCAGGTGGCATTTTACGCACCTCAGCAGGCGTTTTGCTTGCTGGTGCTTTGTTTTTGCCAGAACCTGAAGTAGGTAAATCTCGTACGTGTCCAATACTGGACTTAACGATAAAATCATTACCTAAGTATTTATTAATTGTTTTAGCCTTAGCAGGTGACTCTACAATTACTAGCGATTTGCCCATAGTTGCCTATTTCTAACCTAGTTTTTTAAATGTGTTTAGCCGACTCATGCGGCGCGAATATTTATAGGTATATCTACAAACACTAGTTCTTACAAGCTTTTAATACAAACTTTTCAGTATTTACTGAATAAACAAACAATTTCTGTTGTAAATTTAATCAAACCAGTGCTTTTTGAATAATTGATGTGGAATATATAGAATAGAAACAAAAATGCCAACCTTATTGGTTGGCATTTTCTATGCTTTATTAATTTTAAACCTTAGGCTCGTCTAAAATCGACATCACGGTATATTGAGTTTTCACTCCACCAGGGGTCACAAATTCGATGTATAAAAAGCCAGAATCAACATCATTTGGCTCAGCCTCTTTTGTAATATTTACTGAAACAGAGATAGGCACTTGTTGAGCAGT
Organism: Pseudoalteromonas sp. APC 3495; assembly: GCF_030407645.1. Taxonomy (NCBI): domain Bacteria; kingdom Pseudomonadati; phylum Pseudomonadota; class Gammaproteobacteria; order Alteromonadales; family Pseudoalteromonadaceae; genus Pseudoalteromonas; species Pseudoalteromonas sp. APC 3495. The sequence goes on from NZ_JASDDA010000064.1 coordinate 3,991, forward strand.
ATTTACAACGGTGTAATCTGTTAACCCTCTTAACACACCATTGTCGGCAGTGACAGTAACTGTAGTACCTGCAGGCAATGGATTATTATGAATATCACTGAAGAAGATAGTCACTGAAATCGCGCTGTAAGGTGTGGAATTGCTAATATCAATAAGGTTTATGTCACACATACCCGCCATATCGGAAGCTTCTAAGCGAATACCATCACTTAAACTACAGTCATCTAAAGCCGTTACAGCTCTAATGTAAGGTGTACTTCCAGACATCACTAACTCTGAACGATCGCGTACATTTACTGTTTCACGCGTACATGCATTTGCAGCAAGCGCCTCGTCACTACATAACAAGCCATTGTAAATGCCATCGCCGGAATCAAACTGACCATTATTTAGTGCACCAGAGCGCTCCACATACCACTCATCCTCACCGCCATTAGAATTTACAGGGTTCGCAGGTGCGGGTAAATTTCCGTCAAAAATACCGTTTTCATTAAAATCTATAAATGCTTCAGGTAAATCTTGTAATGTAGAATCAAACTCGTTTTGATCAAATTCACCGTTAGCAGATACATCATTAAATGATTCTTCACCCACTGAGTATGCTAGCAAGCTTACACGACCACCTAATGGATAATCTATTGGCGCATTACTTGGCGCATCCGCAAGTGATATCGGGTTACCACTACTATCAAGATAGGTAAGTAGATTGCCGTTTGTGTCTAGTTGTGACTCTCTGATACCTAATGTACAAGGTGCTGCTTGACCAAAAAAACGGTCACACTTATCAGCCACAGAGTTTTTATAAATGCTGTAATGATAAGGAATTGGGTTTTGGCTACGCCACTGCGCTTTACACACACCATCTATGGTGCGACAAAGTAATAAAGGTGTAAATTGTTGATCATCTATTGTGCCTACTGCACCACCTTCGCTGGCTATATAAATTGCCGTGTTATCAGGAACAAAATTATTAAAGTGATCGGCTGCAAATACAGTTAAGTCTGTTGTCACCCCGGCTTCATTTAATGACTCGGTATTAAATGTTTGCACTGCAAGCGTAAAACTATCCTGATCTGGCACACCAGTGGTAATGGTTATGTCATTTGACACAATAGAAATCACATTATTTTGTGATGTGTCGCCAGCCTCAACTTGATGTGATGCAATAACAGATAAAACTCCTGCGGCTCTTCCTGAGCGGACATTTACAGTTACTAAACCTTCGTTATTGGTAAACTGAAATGCACTGTCTAGCAACGCGCCGCCGGGGTTTTGCGAAAGAGCAAAATCAATCTGCTTTTGACCAACAGGGTTACCATTAATATCTAAAAGTTTAAAGGTAAGCTCTGAATTTTCAGTGAGAGTCTGACCGCCAGCTCCTTTAATAGCTAACACTTGATTGGTCACACCCATAAACGCGATTGAACCCGTTTGAGCGGCAGCTACATTAATATTAATTGTTTTAGTGGCAACGTTGCCACCGGTAACCACGGTTGCTGTAATCGTATCTATACCATTACAACCATCCGCTTTATAAGTTGCGCTTGCCGTGCCGCCAATGCTAGTTACCACACTATCGATAGTGGCTCTAGGTGTAGATTCTTCTGCACATGCCGAGGTAAATTGTACTTCAAGTGGAGTGGTGAATAAGTTATTGCTGCCATCTACAATCTGAGCGGTAATAATAGTAGTAGAACCTGCAGACAACACATCACCAGTTGCAATACCCGCGCTTAAATTTACATTTACTTGAACAGCGTTAATTTCAAATAAAGCACTCGCAACGCCGCCCTGAGCAGTTAACTCAACTTGGCCAACACCTGAGCTACTGCCAGGCAATAAATTCAAAATAGCAACACCAAACGCATCCGTTTTAGCCGTTAAGCTTTCAGGTAATAAAATACCTAGCGTTGTTGTCGCTTGAACCAATACATTACTTGCTGGCGTATTACTGCCAGGTTTTGTGATTTTTGCGTATACAATAGCTTGTTGCCCAAGTAAATTACTATTTTGAGAACAGTCAGATGGATCAAGCTCTATAGAATCTCTGTCTATATTTAACCAGCTATCAGGGCAGTTTTGTAAAATTTTAATGTCAATATTTGCGGTTGAGTCATTCGATTGAGGCTCATCACCTGCCGTGTAAAAGCCAAGTTTACTTGTTGCGTCTTCGTAGCTGGCAACAATGGTTCCTGCTCCTTCAACACTACCCGCGCTAAGCTCGATAGTTGCAACACCGCTGGAATTTGTTAAAGCGCTACCTGTAGCCGGTATAAAAGAACCCAGTGTTGTGGTAAAGCTGACCTCTTGACGCACAACAGGTTGACCATCACTTCCGGTTACCGTTGCAACCACCTCTAGCGGGTTATCGGCAGTAACAATTCTATCTTCAAAATCAAGTTCAACTTGAATTGCTTGTTCGACAACGTCTCCACCGGTGCCTCCAGTATCACCGCCAACGGTTCCACTTTCTTTTTCCAGTGAGCCACCACCGCCACAGGCGATGAGTAATGTGCTGAGCCATATAATGCTGAGCAAACGAGTTAAAGGCATAGGTTTCTCCGTTGCGCTATTACTAAGTTAAACTTATTTACTTAATGTTAACCTATAACTTAGTCTAAAATCTCAGTTTTTTACTCCTTTTTTTGATAAAAATTTTTAAAAAGTTGACGTTTTTTCTGTAAAAAAAATTACATGCTGTTAGTCTATGCCAAATTTATAAAAAATAGATTGGAAATATGTCTAAAATCCGTTCAATGAGTTTAACTACTCGCATCATGATTGGTATGGTGCTTGGTGTTGCAGTAGGCTTTATATTTCAGGCTATATTAGCTGGTGAAGACGATTACCTAATTCCTCTTGGGTTATTCTCTTTGCCAATTAAAGCCTTTTTTGTTGATGGCCTTTTCCATGTAGGTGGGCAAATATTTATAGCCAGTTTGAAAATGCTGGTTGTGCCTTTAGTATTTGTATCACTGGTATGTGGTACCTGCAGTTTAAGCGATCCTAAGAAATTAGGCCGTTTAGGCGGTAAATCAATTGGTTTATACTTAGTTACAACGGCAATAGCGATTACAGTCGCGATAACCTTAGCGTTACTATTTAACCCAGGTGAAGGCATTGGGTTACCCTCTCAAGCAAGTTATGATGCCAAAGAAGCGCCTACTTTAGCTCGCGTAATTATTGATATGTTCCCTACCAACCCTTTTGAAGCAATGGCAAAGGGCAACATGTTACAAGTAATTGTGTTTGCTCTATTATTCGGTATTGCAATGGCACTTAGCGGAAAGGCAGGTAAACGTGTCGCTACTGTATTTGAAGACTTAAACACCGTTATCTTAAAACTGGTTACTTTGCTAATGAACATTGCCCCTTACGGCGTATTTTTCTTAATGGCTAAATTGTTCACTACCATTGAACTAAACTTAATTGTGAGTTTAGCTAAGTACTTTGGCGTGGTTGTATTAGCCTTATTACTACACGCATTTGTAAACTACACCCTACTGCTAAAAATACTCACGGGTCTAAACCCGCTCACTTTCTTGGCTAAAATGAAGCACACTTGTTTATTTGCTTTTAGTACCTCAAGTTCAAGCGCGACTATGCCTATTACACTTGAAACGGCAACTAAAAAGCTTGGCGCTAATAATTCGGTCGCTTCGTTTACTATTCCGCTTGGTGCAACCATTAACATGGATGGCACCGCAATTATGCAAGGTGTGGCTACGGTATTTATCGCTCAGGTATTTAGTGTTGACTTAACTATTTCTGATTACTTAATGGTGATACTAACTGCAACGCTTGCCTCTGTTGGTACGGCGGGTGTACCTGGTGTTGGTTTGATTATGCTAGCCATGGTACTTAACCAAGTTGGCTTACCTGTTGAGGGTATCGCCATTATTATTGGTGTAGACAGATTGCTTGATATGACCCGTACAGCAGTAAACGTAACGGGTGACTGTATGGTTACGTGTGTCGTCGCTAAAAGCGAAGGGGAACTAGATGAAAGTATCTTTAACGACCCTAATGCAGCTAAAGATTTAGAGGACTACCACAAATCTATTGATTAGTATTTCTGACAATAGTCATAAAAAAAGCCTTGCTACTTCGTTAAGTAACAAGGCTTTTTTGTTGGGTTTAAGTGATTAAATTATTAAGGGTTTAACGCCTTAAACTTTGACATTAAACTTACACCCGCTTTATTCACACCATGGCTCAAACCCATTGCCAGCTTGTCACTTAATCCTTTTTTAATCTTGTATTGCACTTTATAAATTTGATAGTGCTGTTGTTGCTCTAACAACGCATCATCGCTGGTTTTAATAGTATCGACTAACCCTTTTTCAATTGCTTGGGTTGCAAACCAATGTTCACCCGTTGCCACTAAATCCATATTTAAACTTGGGCGCTGAGTGCTCACAAAAGTTTTAAACAATACATGAGTTTGCTCTATCTCTTCACGGAACTTTTCGCGGGCTTTATCGGTATTTTCACCAAATAAAGTTAACGTGCGTTTAAATTCACCCGCCGTTATTTGCTCAAACTCGACATCATTTTTCTTTAAAATTTTATTAAAATTTGGAATTTGTGCAATAACACCAATAGAGCCAACAATTGCAAACGGTGCTGCAATAATATGATCAGCCACACAAGCCATCATGTAACCACCACTGGCGGCGACTTTATCTATTGATACAGTCAACTCAATACCGGCTGACTTTAAACGTTGTAATTGTGATGCAGCTAAACCATAGCCATGTACCACGCCACCACCACTTTCAAGGCGAACTAACACTTTATCTTTTTTTGCATCCGCTATCGAAATTATCGCGGTCACTTCTTCGCGCAAGCTTTCTACTTCATGTGCGTCCATACTGCCATTAAAGTCAATAACATAGAGTCGTGATTTAGGCGCTTCTTTGTCCGCTTTTTTTTGCTCTGCTTTTTGTTGTTTTTGATAGGCTTTTAACTCTTTTTTACCTAGCGTATTATTTAAAAAGCTTTCTTTTATATTGGTCAGCTGCTCTGATAGGTCATCAATTTCAATCTCACCTTTTTTCGCTTTTGGCTTAACAGCCGAGCTTACAATTAAGGTTAAAATCACAGCAATAGCAATAACAAAGGTAATGGTTTTTGCAAAAAATAAGCCGTACTCGTATAAAAATTCCAACTGTGTTCTCCGTTTATAAATTTCAGCCAATTTAGCATGCTTTAAAATAAAAAAAAGCCACTATACAGTGGCTTTTTAGACTTAATTGAGTGGTTGATTATTAATTAGTCACAATGTCAGTATCTGATACAGATAATAAACGTCCACGCGATGCTAGATAAGTTGCAATTTGCAATTGCATTTCTGCATTAGCTGCTGCGCTGCCCGCTGCTGTAGACGACTGTCTTTCATCTTGCGCCGGTGTCAATACCGAGCCATGATGACCTGTGTTAAATTTAACTAAATAGCTAGCGCCCATCTCTGTTGGTGCTTGAGTTGTACTCACTGTTTCTAACCCCATAAAGTTAGCTAGAGGTAGTGTACCTGCAATTGGATTGTTAGCAGTCATCGGCGGAATAACTTGGTCTGGCTTGTTACTATCAGTACCATCACCAACAACAACATTCATATACACAGGTGTTTCTAGTGCTTTAACCGTTGCTGCATAGTTAGTCGGGTCGCCACTATCCAATGCGGTTTGAGCTGCAAATACAAACTGCGTCATCACGCCCTTAATGTTAGCCAATTTATCAGCTTCTCCCGCCATCGTTAGCGATGCTGCAAATTCATTAAAGCCACAGCTTAAGAAGTCCTGCATGTCTGGTAACAAGGCGCCACAGTTTGATAACGCACCAGCATTTAAGAATGCATTAAACTCGTCAGCTTCAGCAGTTCCAGCTTGAGAAAGTACAGAGCCTTGAATAAATGGACCAAACGCGGCTGACTCTAATAAGAAGCTAGCAATACCGCCACCGCCGCTTGCCAATGCAACAGCATTAACTTTAAAGAGTGGGTCTACTTGATCAGCCAATGGGCTATTCGCTTGTGCAATAAATGCAGGCGCTACAATTGAGCCCAGTGAATGGCCAATATAAGATACATCTCTAGAATTGAGTGAACTATCACCACTGAAGTTTAAGCCTAAACGTAAACCAAGTAAGTCAGCACTTGACTGGCGTAAGCTGTCTCTAGCGACCAATAACGAGCTTAGGTTCATGTAACTAAGTACAGAGCCTGATGTTGCGTTAAAGTCATCTGTGCCATCAACATCAACATCTATTCCACGCTCGCCATGACGAGGATGGTCAATTGCAACCGTTGCAAAGCCTTGCAATGAAAGCTGCGCTGTTAGCGTTAACATGCTTTCTTTTTGTGTGGTAATACCGTGTTGCATAATAACCACTGGCCAGCCATTTTCTGGCATAGCAGCAAAAGGCTCTAAACCTAAGCCTGTTCGGTACGCATTAACAACCGGTAAAATCGGTTTGGTAATTTGTACTGGCACATTTTCCATACTTTGCATTTTAGGAAGTGAGTTATATTTAGTTAAGTGTTTAGTGCTATCAAGCCCTAAGTCACGAAGCTGTCCATCACTCAAAGCAGCACACATCGCATCGTTAGTGCTAATGGGATCAGTTGGGAACGCTTCACCTGCTTGCGCTTTGTAACCTAAAATAGCAACGGCACTGTCACACATACCTTGCCAGTAAGTATCATTTAAATCACTGATCTCTTTACCCGTAGGTGTACCTAAATACATAGGTAGCTGGATGCTGCCTTTTTGATACTGTGCTACTTGGAATACGTCAGGCACCGTTACACCTTGTATTGCAAACGCTTGTTGTACATTAGCCATAGGCTGTGTTGGAATTTGCAACGCAGGCGTTGGAATTGTTGGCTCTGTTAAGCTTGCTGCTAAAACCTTTTTAATCGTGCCAAGCACAGGACCTGCTGATTGCATCGTCATGGCAGCTGAGTAAATAATATCGTCTTTGGTGATATTTCCTGAGCTTACCACTACGTTTTCGTAGCTGTTAACAGCCCCTTGCAGCGCAAGTTGTGATGGCGTTACTAACGGTGCTTCTTGTTTAACAGTCGCATATGTTGATGATGGCTCAATTGAGCGACCTTCTGAATCTTTAAGCCCAGTCGTTAATACATTAATGTACGAGCTACCAGCCTTAAATGGCTTAAGTGGAATAATTGCAACCGCGTCTCCAGAGCCTTGTGTAACAAAATCAACACCAAAGGTTAATTCGCCCACTAATTTACATGCAGCACCGGCTGGTGCTTGTGAGCATTCGGCATCTGTTAGGCTTGCACCCATGATCACTTCAAAAATACGTACTGAGCCTGGTGAAGCTGCAGACGTTTCATCTAGGCTAATGCCCGGTGGAAACGTTAAATCTATTTTAAAAGGAACTTGCGTAGACCAGCCATCAAGTGCCCCTAGTGCAAGTTGCGGATCCGCATACGCAGCGCGAGGGATAGAAACATTTTCGTCATTTAGCTCACCAGGAATGTTTAATGTGCCATCGCGCGTACCGCTCATCAATAAATCATTAGGAACCGAAATTACACCATTTGCAGGGTCAAATTTTACCGTAGCTTTTGGAATAACTGTAACTGAATCGTTTTTAACATCTTCTAACGTTTCTCCGCCGCCACAGCCTGCTAATGCAGCTGCAACTGAGAGCGAGAGTAGCATTTTTTTCATAGTGTTCTCCGCACAAATCTTATTTTTATAGTGTGTTTATAGTCAGTGTAATTAAGTTAAAATAATGTAGCTAGTATATTAATGAGACATTAGACCAGTTAAACTTAACGTAAACTTTCTAGTTTCGCCACCTAAATTTGTAATAAATTCGATTACTTGTCGATTTGCTATGTTAAAATCAAAAAAAATTTAAACATTGGTACTTTTATGCATACCTATCAAGCAACTGAAAACGCACTTAAAGACAAAGTAATTTTGATAACAGGCGCAGGTGATGGTATCGGCCGTGTTGCAGCAATTACTTATGCTAAACATGGTGCAACCGTTATTTTATTAGGAAAAACAACTAATAAACTAGAATGTGTGTATGACGAAATCGTCAATGCAGGCTACCCACAGCCAGCGATTGTGCCTATGGACTTAAAAGGTGCAACTAAACAAAACTACCGCGACCTTGCTGCAACTATCGAAAGTCAATTTGGCCGCCTTGATGGACTATTAAATAACGCTGGTATTTTAGGTACTTTAGGGCCGTTGGAGCACTTTTGTTCATCAACATTCGAAAATGTAATGAAAGTAAACGTAACTGCACAAGCGATGATCACCAAAGCGTTGTTCCCTGTAATGCGTAAGTCAAAAAGTGCTTCAGTGGTATTTACCTCATCGGGTGTAGGTCGTAAAGGAAGAGAATTTTGGGGACCTTACGCTATTTCTAAGTTTGCGGTAGAGGGTATGATGCAAACATGGGCGTGTGAAGTTGAAAAAACGCCAATCCGTGTTAACTGCATCAATCCAGGCGCAACACGTACATCAATGCGTGCAAGTGCATTTCCAGGTGAAGATCGTGATTTACTAGCAACACCTGAAGATTTAATGCCAACTTATCTGTATTTAATGAGTGATGACTCAAAAAATATCAATGGCCAATCGTTAGACGCACAAGCTAAAAAGTAATATTTAGTTTTAAACGTAAAAAAGCCGCTATAAAAAGCGGCTTTGTTGTTTTATGCTTTAATTACTTACGTTTAGTCGGTTTTACACGTTGATTGTGCTTTTTAACCGCCTTGCGAATTTGGTTTATTTTAGCGCGCTTGTCTTTACGCTTTTCAGGAATAACCGACAGCTTAGTTTGTGTTTCTTTGCCAAGCTTTACTGTTTTACGTAAATAGTTAACCGTATCTAAATCATACTCAATCCAGCCACCTTGCGGTACACGCTTATCAAGCTCTAATTTACCGTAACGAATACGAATAAGACGTGATACTTCCACATCTTGTGATTGCCATAAACGACGCACTTCACGGTTACGACCTTCGTTAAGCGTTACATTATACCAACGATTAATACCTTCACCGCCCATAGGCTTGATACCAGTGAACTTTGCGGGGCCATCTTCAAGTTCTACGCCACGTAGTAAGTTTTTCATTGTTTCGTCAGTGACTTCACCAAATACACGTGCTGAATATTCGCGTTCAACTTCATAGCTTGGGTGCATTAAGCGGTTTGCCAATTCACCGTCATTGGTAAACAGCATTAGGCCTGAGGTATTCACGTCTAATCGGCCTACTGCTATCCAGCGATCGCCATCAATACGAGGTAAGCGGTCAAAAACGGTTCTACGGCCTTCAGGGTCTTTACGCGTACTTAACTCGCCTTCTGGTTTGTTATACATAATTACACGACAAATTCTGTCTGCTTTTTCTTCTATTTTAACGGTATGGCCGTCAACACGAATTAAATCGGTTTCTTCAACCCTGTCGCCTAACTTAGCTACTTTACCATTTACACTCACACGATTTGCATCAATGTATTTTTCCATTTCACGGCGTGAGCCTACACCTGCACGGGCTAGGACTTTTTGTAACTTTTCACCTTGTATACTCATTCGGATGGTTCTCTCACAGAAGGATCACTTAATAACTGGGTAATTTTACTTTGCTGTTGCTCTGGCAATGCGGGTAAATCATGAAGTCCCGTTATCGAAAAATAATCTAAAAATTGTTTAGTCGTTGCATAAAGTGCCGGTTTACCGGGTACTTCTTTATGCCCAACTACTTTAATCCACTCTCTTTCAAGCAGAGTTTTAATAATATTTGAGCCAGTTGCTACACCCCGCACTTGCTCAATTTCACCACGGGTAATGGGTTGCTTGTATGCAATTAACGACAGGGTTTCGAGTAAAGCTCTCGAGTATTTAGGGGCACGTTCTTGCCATAAATTACTCAACCATGGGCTTAAACTACTGCACGCTTGAAAACGATAGCCACTGCCTACCTCAACCAAACGTATTCCACGCGTCTGATAGTGAACTTGAATGGCCTCTACAGCATCATTAATGCGCGCCATAGAAATTGCTAAGTCGTTTAAAACCGTGTCCTTAAGATGACGTTTTGATACGGGTTTGCCTGCCACAAAAATCGCCGCTTCAATGATTTCAATTAATTGTTCATCACTAATTCGCCGACCAACCATAATCACTCTAAAGTTAATAAAAACACACAGCCATCTATTATGACAGAACAACGGCAAACTAGGAAAACATATTAATAAAATAACATTTTATAGGTATAAAAAAGCCAGTGAAAAACACTGGCTTGGTATCAAGTGTATTTAATAATGTAATTTAGCTATTTTTAAATTGCTCAAGTGCATCGTCCTCTGCAACAGAATCACCATACTTTTGGATATAGCTATTAAACTCTTTTTTACTTACTCGTTTATCTTTATTGCTGTCCATGTAACCAAAATGATTTGAAATATCATCATCGTCAGCTTCAGAAACTGAAATAAAACCGTTGCTATCATTATCTAAGCTTTTAAAGTCATTTTCTATTTTATCAAACTTCGCAATATCAGCCTTAAATGCAGACTCACTCACTTCACTATCTGTAGCAACTTTCCCAGCATTTAGCTGCATATAAGCATCATATTCATTACGGCTTATTTGATTATCCATATTTGTATCTATATTTGAAAAGTGCTGCCAAATACTATCATCGTCGGCTTCTGTTTTAGAAATAAAGCCATCGCTGTCGTTATCTAAGCTTGCAAAATCACTGTCGATTTTTTCAAAACCTTGATTTGAAGAACAAGCGGCTAAACTCAATGCGGCTAAAACAGTAGAAGCTATCGTTAATTTTTTCATCAGACGTATCCTTGTATTAATAAATTTCAAATCTAGTAATACAAATACGATGCCAAAAAAAATAAACTATTAAAATCAAACAATTAACCAAGAACAACTTCTATTACGATATTTAATAATGCAATTTTTGCAAGCTACTCTGGTAATTTTTGCAAAAAAAAAAAGCTCGGTAAGAACCGAGCTATTTATATCTAATACGGTAATTTAGATTGCAGCGTTTTGGTAACGCTTAACAAAATCAGTAACGCTTTGGCCATTACACTTTAATGAATTTAAGTTACCAATTTGCTTACGTACTGGTTGTAGGCCTTGCTTTAATGCAGTCATACATAACTGTGTTTCTTGGTGTGAATCTTTTGCAAATACTTCTACTTTAGACACAACTGATTGCGTTGCTGCTTCTTTTTTTGCAATGTCACGGATGTCTTGACCGTTACATAGGATACTTTTTGAATAACGCGATAAATATACACCGTGCTTTGCTGCCATTTTACGAGCAGCCGAAAACCCCTCATTGGCGCTTACTACACATAAGTTAGACTCTAATTTGTTGTCTTGGCTGTAATACGTATTGCTTTGCGCAGTAGCAGTTACAGAAACAAAAAGAGAGGCGGCTAAAAGTAATTGAGTTTTCATCAGGTAGTCCTATTTGAACGAGTTAAACAAACGATTTTTGCGCATTATATAGACAACTTTTAACATATCAATTGAATATTTTATTTATTTTATTATTTAATATTGCATTTACAATGTTTAAACATTAAGCAAAAATTGATCAACATTTGTGCAGCTATTTTCTCGTTTCAGTCATGTTATGTCGCTCCAAATACTGATACAATTTAGCTAACAATGAAAATAAATTTGAAGGTAAACTTTATGAAAGTGATTTCTTTTAATATCAATGGCCTGCGTGCTCGCCTACATCAGTTACAAGCTATTATTGATAAACACCAGCCAGATATTATTGGTCTTCAAGAGATAAAAGTGCACGATGAAGCATTTCCGCTAGACGATGTACAAAAAATGGGTTACCACGTTTATTTTCATGGACAAAAAGCGCATTACGGTGTGGCAATGTTATGCAAAAAAGAGCCTAAGTCGGTATTAAAAGGCTTTTCCACCGACACAGATGAGTCGCAAAAGCGAATGATCAGCGTTACCGTAGAGCAAGAAAATGGCCGTGACCTGCATGTCATGAATGGCTACTTCCCGCAAGGCGATAACATCAACCACGAAACTAAATTCCCTTATAAACGTCAATTTTATCAAGACTTAATGACTCACCTAAATAGTCATTACACGCCTGATCAAGATGTAATTGTAATGGGCGATATTAATATCTCTCCAACCGATTTAGATATTGGTATTGGTGAGGTAAACGCAAAACGCTGGTTAAAAACCGGAAAATGTTCATTTCAACCCGTTGAGCGTGAATGGCTAGCAACGTTATTAAACTGGGGCTTTAAAGACACCTTTAGGGAGCAAAACCCAGAAACTAACGATCAATACTCATGGTTTGACTACCGCTCTAAGGGTTTTGTTGATAATCGTGGACTAAGGATTGATGTGGTTCTGGCAACGCATGACTTAGCAGCTCGCTGTATCGACACCGGTATAGATTACGAATTACGTGCTATCGACAAGCCTTCAGATCATGCGCCTATTTGGTCTGAGTTTAATTAACGATTATGCTAAGTGTGCAATTACAGGCATTACTGTGGATTGGTGTTATTGTTATTGGCTTTTTAAGTGCTAATAAATCAACATACGCCAATTTATTTAATACGCCAGCTAGGCAAACTGGCGTGTTTGCCTGCGCGCTGGTGCTCGCTTTACTATGGCGTATAAAAGCCGGTATTTTACCTGGGCTTGATCTTCATATATTGGGCATTACTGCTGTTACGCTGATTTTAGGCTGGCGTCTGGCTATTTTAAGTTGTGTATTAACAACAGCCCTGCTAACTGCATTTGGACAAATAGCATTCGAGCTGATTGCGGTAAAATTACTAATAAGTGCGTTTATTCCAGTATTATTAAGCTACTTTGTATTTATGCTTTGTTACCACTACTTAGCGCGGCACTTTTTTATCTATATATTTGTTTGTAGCTTTTTAACGGCTGGTGTCGTTGCTTGCGTTAACATTATACTCGGGGGTGTTTTTTATTACGCAATTGGCGAATATAATTGGCATCAGCTAACAGAAAACTACATTTATCTCAGTCCTATTTTAGCGTTTCCTGAAGCAATGCTAAACGGTATGGCAATAACTGTTATGATCACCTATCGCCCGCACTGGGTAAAAACTTTTTTTGATAAGGACTATTTAGGCTCATGAGTCTTCATTACCATTGCCCTATTTGCAAACTTCCATTGGCACTTAATGAAAAAACATTACGCTGTGATAATAACCACAGCTTTGATTTTGCCAAAGAAGGCTATGTAAACTTACTCCCCGTGCAAAATAAAAACTCTAAACAGCCCGGTGACTCTTTAGAAATGGTACAAGCAAGGCGTTCTTTTTTAGAGCAAGGCCATTATGCATTTTTACAGACGGCCTTAGCTAATTTAGTCAAACCGCTCAATGCAAATATAGTAATTGATTTAGGGTGTGGCGAGGGGTTTTACACCCATGCTATAGCAAATAACACGCAAGCTACTGTGTATGGTGTTGATATATCTAAGTCGGCGGTAAAATACGCAGCAAAACGATACAAACAATGTCAATTTAGCGTGGCATCAATAAGCCACGCGCCCTTTAATGATCACCTTGCTGATGTGTTAATTAGCGTGTTTGCCCCTTTGTTCGACGATGAACTTTCTCGCCTTGTTAAAGAGGATGGCTGTTTAGTGGTGGCAAGCCCTGGGCCTATGCACCTCAAAGAGTTGAAAAAATATATCTATAATACGGTAAATGAACATACTGAAGTTGCTACGCCAACAGGCTTTAAACAATCATCGCAACAGCTCATTACAGAGCAAGTGTCACTCACATTTAGCGACGTAAGAAATTTAATAATGATGACACCCTTTGCATGGAAGTTCAGACCCGAGCATTGGCAGGCACTTGAACAAAAACAGCATCATAAGGTTACCTTGTCATTTTATATTAGCCAGTTTGTTAAAACTGCTCTTTAGTAAAGGTTTTATCCATTTTATCAAACATGTCTTTTAACAATTCAGCAAGCTCCAAATAGCGGGGCTTGTTTTTCCCCATTTGTGCGTCGTAACCGTTGGCGACCATTTTTGCAAACAACTCGTTGTACCATTGCAGCATAGCGGGTTCTAATTCTGTTTGCGCACGTTTACCTAGCCATAAAAGCCCTTGTAACGGCAAGGAGATAAAAAATAGACTACTGGCAATAGCTTGAGGTAAAAAATCAGGGCCTAAATAATTAAGCTGAAAAAACAAGGTTAGCATGGCTAAAATAGGCATTACTGTAATCGCAAGCTCGGTTGCTCTGATCACTTTAAACTCGGCAAATAATGGCGCGACCTCTTTGCGCATAGGCCATGTTTTAGCATAAGCGCGCCCTAATTGAACTTGTGATATCACACTTTTTTGCATTATAAATCCTCACAATCACGGCATTTAACACTTCTAAAAGCATCTTGCTTATAAAAGTGTAACACAACTCTCACTTTATCGGTAAAAATGCTTAATTTCATTAGTAAAACTCAAAAAAAGCATAAATTATCGTAAGAATTCCACAAAGCCCTTTTAATAAAGTCAACTACACTTTAGTCTACACCCATTTAAGCATACAAT
>NZ_JASDDA010000065.1:0-17916 GCF_030407645.1 Pseudoalteromonas sp. APC 3495
ACTATAGCCTCTGTGTCTGCTTTAATCTGCATTAGTCAGTTTTTTAATCCATTAAATATTAATAAGTACTACGTCCCATTTGTCGCACCAACTCAATTTACTACGCTTATAGAGGGGTATGGCACGCCTAGAGTTGTGGGGATGATTGGAAACCCGAATGCTCAAGGTTATTTAATGGCTTTAAGTTTGTTATCAGGCTTGTATCTCATGTTGACAAAAACATCTAAGCTTTTAAGCATTAAACTATTTTTGATATTCATAGCTATGCTAATGACTCTTTCAAGATCTTCATTGGCTGTTTTTGTTATTGGAGCTTTATTTTTATTTATTTTTTATAAAAAGAATAAAACTTTTTCTTATTATAAATATTTAATATTATTAGTACTGGGTGTGTTTTTATTTGGGTCTTTTATTTTTTTGAAAGAAAATGAAGTTA
Source organism: Pseudoalteromonas sp. APC 3495 (assembly GCF_030407645.1). Lineage (NCBI taxonomy): Bacteria > Pseudomonadati > Pseudomonadota > Gammaproteobacteria > Alteromonadales > Pseudoalteromonadaceae > Pseudoalteromonas > Pseudoalteromonas sp. APC 3495. Next base: position 437 of record NZ_JASDDA010000065.1, read on the forward strand.
TCTATAATTTAATTTTATGGCGATTTGAAGGTCTGGCTAATATCATGGAGGATAAAAGTTTTATTACACGTTTTCATGGGTGGATTATAAATTTCAAATATTTTACTTTAAGCCCCGTTTTTGGTGTAGGGCCCTTACCCAGGGGAGGGGAAGTATTTGGTACATCGGATAATGAATGGCTGTTTTTTTTAAGGTCTTATGGAGCAGTTGGCACAGCTTGGCTGCTACTCTTCCTTTATTCCTCTTTTATCTTTACTAATAAGATTAAGGCGGCATATATGAGAAACTTTAATTACTTCTCTTTATCGGTTGTTATTATGACCTCCATATATATGATCCCCGCAGGAGTTATAACTAGCAGTAGTCTTAGCTCGCTGTTTGTTGCTATCTTGGCTTTTAATGATAAGCAACTTTTTGTTTTTACAAATAAGTAAAAGTTACCTTTTAGAATACTCATTGAGCATAGGGTCATTCTGCTTTTTACACTCCTAATAATGCTATATGTGGAGTTGCATTTAAGTTTATAATATTAATAATTACAACAAGTGGTAATGGTATGAAGTATAAAGTAACTCACTTAACATCAGCACACCCTAGATATGACATTCGGATTTTTTTGAAAATGTGTAGCTCATTAGCAAAAGAAAACTATCTTGTTAATTTAGTTGTTGCTGATGGTGAAGGTGATGAAGTTTGCAGTGAGGTAAACATATTCGACACAGGAGTAAAAGCTAAAGGTCGAATTGAGCGAATGACTAAAACAGTTAATCGTGTTTACGAAAAAGCTAAAGAGTTGGATTCTGACATCTATCATTTGCATGACCCTGAATTAATCCCTATAGGCGTACGATTAAAAAAATTAGGGAAAGTTGTTATATTTGATGCACATGAAGATTTACCTAAACAATTAAAATCAAAACCATATTTAAATGTATTCTTTAGGAAAACCCTCCCTGTGGTGTTTAGTCTTTATGAACAGTTTGTATTCAGAAAGTTTGATGCCTTAATCGGAGCTACATCCTCGATTACTAATAAATTAAAAAAAATAAACTCAAATTCGTTTACAGTTAATAATTATCCAATTTTGGGTGAGTTAAGTTCAGCTTCAAGCACAACATGGGACGTTAGGGCTAATGAAGTCTGTTATTTAGGTGGAATAGCCGAAATAAGAGGAATTAAACAAGTTATAGCTTCTCTTGCTGAAACCCCAAATATAAAGCTTAATCTCGCTGGGCGCTTTTCTGAAAAACATGTAGAAGAAGAGGTTAAATCTTGGGAAGTTTGGAATCAAGTAAATGAGCTTGGTTTTATTAACCGCGAAGAGGCTGCAAAAGTTTTAGGACGTTCAAAAGCTGGAGTTGTTACCTTTCATGACTATCCCAATCATATTGATGCACAACCAAATAAAATGTTTGAATACATGTCAGCAGGTTTGCCAATTATTACTTCAAATTTCCCAATGTGGAAGGACGTTGTTGAAGGTAATAATTGTGGTATTTGTGTTGATCCAATGGATTCTCATGCTATTGCTGAAGCTGTTAACTATATAATCAATAATCCTAAAGAGGCTGAGCTTATGGGAAGCAATGCTTTGGCTGCAATCAAACATAAATATAATTGGTCTGTGGAAGAGCAGACGCTGTTCAAATTATATAAGGAACTATTATAATGACTAAAGTTGTAACCATATTAGGTGCGAGGCCTCAATTTATAAAAGCGGGTAGTGTAAGCCGAGAGTTTGCAAAATATGATAATTTTAAAGAAATTATCGTTCATACAGGGCAGCATTATGATGCGAATATGAGTGATGTGTTTTTTGATGAAATGAAAATTCCAAAGCCAGATTATTTTTTAGGTATTGGCGGTAAGTCTCATGGCGCTATGACTGGCCAAATGATCGAAAAAATTGAAGAAGTACTTTTGAGCGAAAAGCCTGACTGGGTTCTTGTTTATGGAGATACTAATTCAACATTAGCAGGCTCTATTGCGGCTTCTAAGCTTCATATTAAAGTTGCTCATATTGAAGCTGGTTTACGCTCATTTAATATGAAAATGCCAGAAGAGGTGAATCGAATACTTACAGATCGTATTAGTTCAATTTTATTCTGCCCGACACAAACTGCAATAGATAATCTGCAAAGTGAAGGCGTTGATAAATGGAATACTCAAGTTGAGCTATCAGGTGATGTAATGCAGGATGGTGCTATTTTTTATAGAGAGCTTGCTGAAAAACCACCAGGCCTTACTTTAGATAGCGAATTTATATTATCTACCATTCATCGAGCTGAAAATACAGATTCGGAAATAAGACTAACTGCAATTGTAGAATCATTAAATGAGATCGCAGAGCAGGTTGCTATTGTGCTGCCTTTACACCCTCGCACAAAAATTAAACTTGAAGCGTTACCTATAAAGTTATCTTCGAGAATTAAATTAATTGATCCTGTAGGCTACCTAAATATGGTGTGGTTAATTGATAACTGTAAGTTAGTTATGACCGATAGCGGTGGATTACAAAAAGAGGCTTTCTTTTTTGAAAAACCTTGTATCACTCTCAGAGATGAAACTGAATGGGTAGAGTTAGTGGAACATAATTTTAATGTTTTAGTTGGTGCAGACAAAGCAAGAATTATAACTACTTTCACCGAACATACTTTTTCAAATGATTTTAATATTGATTTATATGGAAATGGGTTTGCTTCTAACAATATAGCAACTGCATTAATTAACTATGAAAAGTAATATTTGGTATATATCAAAATATGCCAATATAAAAAAGTATGGAGCAGATACTAGACACGCCAGCTTTTGCGAAGAATTTGCAAAAGCTGGGCATAAAGTGAGACTGATTACATCGAACTCTTCTCATTTATATAATAACTTACCAAAATTCAAGAATCGTTATTACGACGAAATAAGTAATAACTTTAATGTTACTTGGGTAAACACTTTAAAATACTCCAAAGCTACAAGTATTAAACGAATTTGTAGTTGGTTGTGGTTTGATTTTTTTGTGTTGATGATGGCTTTTAAAAAAAAATATGAAAAGCCAGATGTTGTTATCGCTTCCTCGTTATCTTTGTTTACTGTTTTAACTGGTTGTTTTTATAAGAGATTTTATAAAGCTAAGTTTATATTTGAAGTTAGAGATATTTGGCCTCAAACGTTAATAGATTTAAAAGGGTTTAGCTCAAACCACCCTTTAATTTGGCTTTTAAATAAAATAGAACGATTAGGTTATAAATATTCTGACGCCATTGTTGGTACTATGCCAGGTTTAAAGCTCCATGTTGAAAATGAGGTAGGTCTTGGCTCTAAAGTGCATTGTATTCCACAAGGTGTAAACTTAGCTTTTTATGACAATAGTCAACAAAAATTAAGCGAAGAGTATGTTGAACAGTACATACCCAAGAATAAGTTTATTGTGACTTATTCCGGGACTTTTGGGGAAGCTAATGCTTTAGAGTATATAATTGAAGCCGCAAAAAAATTGAAGCATACAAGTAAAATACATTTTTTATTAGTTGGGGAAGGTTATTTAAAAGAGGAGCTGAAAGATAATGCTAGCGAGCTTACGAATATAACTTTTGCTCCTAAAGTAGTAAAAGAGCAAGTACAACATTTACTTAGCTTATCAGATCTACTAGTTGCCTCTGTTCGAGATGAAAAAATTTATAAATACGGAATGTCTTTGAATAAGTTTATCGATTACATGTATGCAAAAAAGCCTATTGTTTGTATGTACTCTGGTTACCCATCTATGGTAAATGAAGCTAAATGTGGGGAGTTTACGCCTGCTGAGAACAGTAATGAGTTTGCTAGTGTGATCAAGAAATACCAACTAATGACTCCGTTAGATAGACAGCAGATTGGTGAGCTTGGTTATAAGTTTCTTATAAGCGAAAGATGTTTTAGCGTGTTAAATAAAAGGTATATGGAATTATTCAATGAAGCGTCTCTTTGATTTTATAGTTGCTCTTTGCGCATTACTTACTTTATTACCAGTAATAATCGTTGTTGCGGCACTTATCCGTTTTAAATTAGGTTCGCCAATATTATTCACTCAAAATCGCCCAGGTTTAAATGGCGATATTTTTAAAATGATGAAGTTTAGAACCATGTTAGATGCTAAAGATAAACAGGGAAATTTATTACCTGATGATCAGCGTATGACTAAGTTTGGCTCATTTTTACGCTCAACTAGCTTAGATGAATTACCAGGGCTATTTAATGTATTGAAGGGGGATATGAGTTTGGTAGGGCCAAGGCCTTTGCTTGTACAATACTTGCCTTTATACAACAAAGAACAAGCTCGTAGGCATAATGTGCGCCCAGGCATTACTGGTTGGGCCCAAGTTAATGGTCGAAATGCTATTAGCTGGGAACAAAAATTTGAGCTTGATGTTTGGTATGTGAATAATCAAAGCATGTGGTTAGATTTAAAAATTTTGTTGTTAACAGTAAAAAAGGTATTTATTCGCGATGGCATTAATGCTGATGGACATGTCACAATAGAGCCATTTAAGGGCTCTAATAATGATTAAAAAGCTCGCTATAGTAGGTGCAAGCGGTCATGGTAAGGTTGTTGCTGATATTGCTGAACAACTTGGTTTTACTGTTAGCTTTTACGATGATGCTTATCCTAAAAAAAAGCATATTGAGCATTGGCCAATTAAGGGAACTTGCGCTGACTTAATGGCCCTTAATAATTCAACTGTAACGCCTAGTAATGACGTTTTAGTTGCTATTGGTAATAACGATATTCGCCAACAAAAAATAAAGTTATTACAACAAAATGGCTTTAACTTGGCTACCTTAACTCACCCAACAGCGGTTATAAGTCAATATTCTAAGATAGCGCCGGGCACAGTGATTTTTGCAGGCGCTATTATTAACGCTTTTGCGAACATTGGTGTTGGGTGTATTATAAATACAGCTGCAGTTATTGAACATGATTGCAGTATTGGTGATTTTAGCCATATTTGCCCTAATGTAGTTTTAGCCGGTGGAGTATCTGTTGGTACAAAAAGCTGGGTTGGTATAGGTAGCCAAGTAAAACAATTAATAACGATTGGCGATAATTGTTTAATAGGCGCAGGTAGTACAGTTATAAAAAATATGCCTAGCAACATAACAGCATTTGGCTCTCCCGCTGTCGTAATAAAAAGTCACTAAAAATACTTTGTATGATTTTTTCTATACAGAATAAATAGGAATACCATGTTAAATACCCCATTTTCTCCTTGGCCTAGCTTCACTCAACAAGAGGCCGATGCCGTAAGCCGTGTTGTTCTTTCAAATAAAGTTAATTACTGGACGGGTACTGAAGGCCGCGAGTTTGAAAAAGAATTTGCTACTTGGGCTGATAGTGAATATGCAGTTGCCCTAGGTAACGGTACATTAGCGCTCGACATAGCCCTAAAAGCGCTCGGTGTAGGCGCTGGCGATGAAGTAATAACCACACCTCGTACTTTTTTAGCGTCGGCATCAAGTATTGTAACTGCTGGAGCAGCGCCTGTATTTGCAGATGTTGACTTAAATAGTCAAGCTATCACGGCAGAGTCAATAAAAGCGGTATTAACACCTAAAACTAAAGCGGTTATTGTGGTGCATTTGGCGGGAATGCCTGCGGAAATGGACGACATAATGGCATTGAGTAAAGAGCATGGCTTTTATGTAATTGAAGACTGTGCACAAGCGCATGGTGCAAAGTATAGGGGTCGCTCGGTAGGTAGCATAGGGCATATTGGTGCGTGGAGCTTTTGCCAAGATAAAATTATGACTACAGGTGGTGAGGGTGGCATGGTTACAACTAACTCAAAAGAGTTGTGGTCTGCTATGTGGAGTTATAAAGATCATGGCAAGAGTTTTGATGCTATTTACAATCGTGAGCATCCACCTGGGTTTAGATGGTTACATGAAAGTTTTGGCACAAACTGGCGCATGACTGAAATGCAGGCTGTTATAGGCAGAATACAGTTAACACGAATGGATGATTGGACTGCAAAACGCCAAGCTTATGGAGCATTATTAGATCAGGCGGCAAAAGGTTTCAGCTGTATTCGCTTAGTTGAAGTACCTGACTATACTAAACATGCTGAATATAAACATTACATGTTTGTTAAACCTCAGCACTTGGCCGATGGTTGGAGCCGCGATCGCATAATTAATGAAATTGTTGAGCGTGGCGTTCCTTGTTTTCAGGGGAGTTGTTCTGAGGTTTATCTTGAAAAAGCGTTTGATAATACATCATGGCGACCAAGCAAGCGTTTACCTAATGCGGTTGAGCTGGGTGAAACATCAATTATGTTTTTAGTTCACCCCACACTGACCGAAACCGAAATGGCTAAAACGGCACAAGTAATAAAAGAAGTATTTGAGCTTGCATCTAAATAGCAATAACAGTTTCAGGTGTAGTTTTTTGTACTTATGATATTAAATAAATTTTGTATAGCTCTAGAGCCTAGAGCCTAGAGTCTTGTATTAAAGGAACTTGTTTTGGATAGTATTATCCGTTCTATTATTAACGCCTCACGTGCAAAGAAACGAATAATTACGTTATGTATTGATTCGCTTTTTATTATGTTAGCTTTTTGGTTGGCGCTTATTGTAAGGCTCGACAGCTTAGAGCCTCTTAAAAGTATAAATAATTGGTTGTTGCTAGCATTACTTATTCCCACAAGTCTGAGTGCATTTATTAAGTTAGGTTTATACCGCGCTGTACTCAGGTATATGAACTCACAGGCTTTATGGGCAATTATATTAGGCACATTAATAACGACTATAAGCTTAGTGTTGCTGGCTTTTTTTACTGGTGTAAACATACCTAGAACTATGCCGTTTATATTTGCTTGGTTATGCTTGCTTACAGTCGGTGGTTCACGGATTTTAGTGAGGGCCATTATTGGTAAAATAATGACGAATAATAAAGAGTCAGTCATTATATATGGAGCAGGATCGGCAGGCCGGCAGCTAGCTACTGGTTTAAATGCAGGCCCTGAGTATTTTGTAAGTGCTTTTATAGATGATGATACTGCAAAGCATGGCTCTATTGTACAAGGTATACCTGTCATTGCTTTTAAAGATGTTCAGGAACTAATTGAAAAGCGCAATGCCACTAAAGTGCTTTTAGCTATACCTAGTGTATCTAGAGCAAGGCGAAAAGAAGTATTGGCCCAATTAGAGCCGCTTTCGATTAAGGTGTTGTCTGTACCTGGTATGGCCGATGTTATTGAGGGCAAAGCACAACTTTCTGAATTTAGAGAAGTTGAAATTGAGGATTTATTAGGCCGAGACCCTGTAACTCCTAAAACCGATTTAATGGCGGCTAATATTACCAATAAAGTGGTTATGGTTACAGGTGCAGGTGGTTCTATAGGCTCTGAGTTGTGCAGACAAATTATTAAACAAAATCCTGTAAAAATAATTTTATTTGAACGCAGTGAAATTGCTCTATATTCAATAGAAAAAGAATTGTGTGAATATGTTGCTCATAATCAACTTTCAATAGAATTAATTCCTATTATGGGTTCCGTGCAGCGTATTAACCGACTTGAAACTGTGATGGTGGCTTTTGGTGTTCACACGGTTTATCACGCCGCTGCTTACAAGCATGTACCACTTGTTGAGCACAACGTAGTTGAAGGGGTGCGTAATAATGTATTTGGTACTTATTATGCGGCAAAGGCAGCGGTAAATGCCAATGTAGAAACCTTTGTACTTATATCGACCGACAAAGCCGTTCGCCCTACCAATGTTATGGGGGCAACCAAGCGAATGGCTGAACTTGTTTTACAGGGGTTAGCTCAAGAACAAGGTGCTAAGCATAATACACGCTTTTGCATGGTGCGCTTTGGTAACGTACTAGGCTCAAGTGGCTCTGTTGTACCTTTATTTAGACGTCAAATAAAAGAGGGTGGCCCAATAACATTAACTCACCCAGACATAACTCGCTTTTTTATGACCATACCTGAAGCCGCACAGCTTGTTATACAAGCAGGTGCTATGGGCAAAGGGGGCGATGTATTTGTTCTCGATATGGGCGATTCAGTTAAAATTAAAGATTTAGCCACTAAAATGGTCAGGCTATCTGGCTTTGAAATTAAAAGTGAATCTAACCCGCATGGCGATATCGAAATACTTTGTACAGGGTTACGCCCAGGTGAAAAACTCTTCGAAGAGCTATTAATAGGGGATAACGTAGGGCAAACAACTCATGAACGAATTATGACTGCTAATGAAGTGATGTTACCGCTTAGTGAGCTTAATGTGTTTATAGACGCGCTAGATACAGCCTGTCATAACTTTGATCATGAAAAGATTCGCCAATTACTTCTCGATGCGCCAACTAGCTTTAATCCGACTGATGGGATTTGTGATTTAGTATGGAATGCTAGACATGAAAATTTCAAAGAGCATAACAGTGGCTGCAATGTAGTTAACTTACCTAAAACTGGTAAAGGCGCTATGCTTTAATAATTTATCAGTTAGTTATATCAAAACACCGAGTTAGCAACTTGGTGTTTTACTTTGTGTAATATTATGCACCTATAATTTATTCTTACCTTTAGCTGATTCAGGCTGTATATATTTAGCTATGCTACTTTTGTAAGCAAATATACTCACTTATATTAAAGGACTATTTGTGAAAGCTGTAATTCCTGTTGCTGGTTTAGGTACCCGTATGTTGCCAATGACTAAGGCAATCCCTAAAGAAATGCTCCCCTTGGTTGATAAACCGCTTATTCAATACATAGTAAATGAATGTGTGGCGGCGGGTATTAAAGAAATTGTGCTCGTGACACATAGCTCTAAAAATGCCATTGAAAACCATTTTGATACCAGTTTTGAGTTAGAAGCCACGCTAGAAAAACGTGTAAAACGTACTTTGCTAGATGAGGTGCGCTCTATTTGCCCAGCAGATGTTACTATTATGCACGTTCGCCAAGGTGAAGCTAAAGGCTTAGGGCACGCTATTTTATGTGCCAAGCCAATAGTTGGTGATAGTGACTTTGTTGTGGTGTTACCCGATGTAATTTTGGATGCTTATACGGCAGATCAAAAAACTGAAAACTTAGCGGCGATGATTGCACGTTTTAAGCAAACCCATGCCAGCCAAATTATGTTAGAGCCCGTTGCTATTGAAGATGTAAGTAAGTACGGTATTGCTGATATTAATGGTGTAGAGCTTGCTGCTGGTGAAAGTGCAGCAATTAAAAAAATGGTTGAAAAACCAGCCGCAGAGGTTGCACCTTCAAACTTAGCCGTTGTTGGTCGTTATGTTTTAAGTAAAAATATTTGGCCATTACTCGCTAAAACTCATGTAGGCGCAGGCGGTGAAATACAGCTTACAGATGCGATTGATGCATTATTGGCTATTGATACGGTAGAAGCGTTTCATATGAGTGGCCGCTCACACGACTGTGGCGATAAACTCGGTTATTTAAAAGCGATTGTAGAATACAGCATGCGCGATAAAAGCTTAGGCGATGAGTTTACTGAATATATGAAAGAGTTGGTTAAAGGGTAACGGGCGACGGGCATCGGGTAACGAGCTACGAGCGACGGGGTATGGGCATCGAGCCTAGAACCTCGAATTAACCAGTTGGGCTAATGGTTTTATTTTCTCATTTACTCCTCATTCACTTCTCTTTGTGAATAAGATCTTAAAATATTTATGCACAAAGAGTTTAAGAGACGCTGCGCGTTTAGAGGAAGTTACGGACTGCGAGCTTCGGGTTACGGGCGACGAGCTTCGGGCCTAGAACCTAAATCCTAATACCGACGCGGGGTGAACCCGCTGTTACAGGTATAAAAAAACCTTGCGATGTTAACCGCAAGGTTTTTAAATTTATCGAACCTCGAACCTCGAACCTCGAACCTCGAACCTCGAACCTCGAACCTAGCTGTCTTTAAGCCCGACCTCGCAGCGCAGAAATACAACTTGCCAGCATGACAAACCCTAATGACATTTTAAACGCCAATGAAATGGTGCTCATTAGTGCGTAGCTATTTTGCGCTGAGAAGGTGCTGTCACCAAGGTAATAATGCACAATTAAGTTGATTAAGCTCATGCCAAATAAATTACCAATAGTGCGTGATAAGTTCATTGAGGAAGACGCCACACCTAGCTCACTTTTATCCACTGCACCCATAATGGCATTGTTGTTAGGGGTCGAAAATAAGCCAAACCCAATCCCTAATAATAACAGTGAGCCACTAATGTAAGCGGTGCTTGAACTAACCGATAGCTGGGATAACAGAAAAAATCCAACCAGAACAATTACACAGCCTAGCGTGGCTAGTAAGCGTGGTTGTATTTTATCGGCAAGCTTACCTGCTAAGGGCGCCATAATAGCCATTGAAATCGCTTGTAGTAATACTATTTGTCCTGCATGTGCGGGACTTAATCCTTTTATATATTGCAGGTACAAACTTAACAAAAAGGCCAATGAAAAGTTACTGGCATACATGAGAAACGAAGTAGTCAACGATAGGCTGAACACACGACTTTCTAAAAACATTTGTACTCTAATTAAGGGGCGCCGACTGCGACTTTGGTGAATAATAAATAGCATTAAACAAATGATTGAAAGTGCGGTTAATAGCCAGCCAGCTACATTTGGTAAATCACTTAATCCTAATACTAAGCACAGTGCAAAGAGCGAGAAAATAACCATGCCCCACCAGTCAAACGGTGATTTTTTATCGTTTTTCCATTCGCCATGTAAAAATAGTTTAATGGCAATAAGTAGCATAAGTACCAAGGGGATTTGCGAGTAAAACACGGCGCGCCATCCCCATATTTCAGTGAGCCAGCCACCAACCGCAGGAGCTGCACTGAGTCCTATGTATACACACGCCGCAGAGATGCCCAGTGCCATTCCGCGTTTATTATCAGGCGTAACAGAGGTGATAATGGCAACACCTATACCAAAAATCATGGCGCCTGCAGCCCCTTGTATAAAGCGCCAAAAAAGCACCCACTCAATAGAGTTTGCTAACGCACACATTAGCGAGGCCAGTGCATTTAAACCTAAACCAAATGCATACACGCGTTTGCGACCATAGTTGTCTGCTATTTTACCGCACGGCAGCATAAAGATAACGCTACTGAGTAAATACAAGGTGGGCATCCACGCAATCATTTTTGCGCTTGCGTGTAAATCTTCAGCAAGGTCAGGAATAGCGATATTAACGCCTGCCATGCCAAGCGGTCCAATAATAGAGCCGCTACAAACGATAATAAGTGCAATCGTAGTGGGGGGGAGATTAAACAAGAGGTATCCTTTTATTTACTGGCCTTAAAATGATACGTGAATATACTTGCTTGTACAGGATTTAAAGGGCAGCGGGTTGCGGGCGACGAGCGGTGGGCAACGGGGAGCGAGCAGCGGGTAACGAGCCTAGAGCTAAACACCGAACCTATCCCTTGCCAATTTCTACCGTCACCTCATCTCCCAATATTTCTCTGTATTTTGCTGCGAGTGCATTTTTAGCGTCATCATCGCCGTGAACTATTTTTATATGGCTGGGCTTTTTACGCATACCGGTTACAAATTTAATGAGACCTGCCTGATCTGCATGAGCACTATAACCGCTTATAGTGTGTATTTTGGCGTTAATATTCACCCTAGTATTATTTATCAACACGTAGCCATTTTTTGGTCCGTAGGTTTGTATATCACGACCTAAAGTGCCGCGCCCTTGGTAACCTACAAAGAGTATATCGGTGGTTTTGTCGGTTAAAAATCGCTCTAAGTAGTTAACTATCCGTCCGCCGGTGCACATACCGCTTGCTGCTAGAATAATTGCAGGTGTTTGGCGGCTGGCTAAGTAATTTATTAACGCTAAGTGCTCGCTATGGGTGTTTATAGTAGTGAGGTTTTCAAAGTCGAGTGGGTGGCGACCTTTGGCTACTTTTTGTTTTGCCTCTTCATCCCATAAGTATTTAAACTTTCGGTACTGCTGAGTAAAATTAGCCGCCATAGGCGAGTCGAGTATTACTTGTATTGTGCGCCAAGGTGAATTTTTAGCAGAAGCATGAATTAGCTGTTCAAGTTCGTATAACAGCTCTTGCGTGCGGCCAATACTAAAGGCAGGCACAAGTACTACGCCGTTATCGGCAACGGCGCGTTCAATCACGTTTTTTAAGGTTTGCGTACGTTGTTTACGACCTTGGTGATTTTTATCACCATAAGTTGACTCTATGACTAAGGTATCGGCTTTATAGGGCGCTTTAGGTGAGGGTAGTAAAGGCGTGTAGGGCGCCCCTAAATCACCAGAAAAAACCACTCTATGATTATTGCTCGCTTTATAAGGAGGCGTGCTTATGTCTATTTCTACATAAGCGGAGCCTAAAATATGCCCTGCTCGTTGTAGTCGGGCTTTCGCTGTGTGTTCACCTTTGCAAGGAAGCTCAAACCAGGCTTTAAAGTCTACAGCTACAACTTGTTGTTTAAGCAGCCTTAAGCAGGTATCTATTATTTTTTGGTCTCGCGTAACGCCCACTTTTAATGCATCTTCAATGACTAAAGGCAATAAGCTTGCTGATGCAACAGAGGTAAATATAGGGCCTTTAAAGCCAGCCATCAGTAAATAGGGAATTCGGCCAACATGATCAATATGGCAATGGGTAACTATTAATGCGCGAACAGTGTCTATATTAAATTCAATGCTTAGATCATCTACAGAATCTTCACCCTGGAATAGTCCGCAATCAATTAGAAAAGAGCTTTGGTCGTTTATTATCAGCTGGTGGCATGATCCTGTTACGCCATTGACTGCTCCATGGTGAAGTATGTGCATTTTATGTCCTTATGTTTGGCTGCGGGCCACGGGTTACGGCTCGAAGCCCGAGCCTAGCACTTAGAGCCTAACGCCTTTATTTTATCGATAAATATAGCAGGTATTTTAATAAGACGGGGCTTTATACCGCAACTGATGGGCCAAGTGCAGCGGGCGACGGGCTCGAAGCTCGCGGCTCGTAGCCCAAAACGTAAGTTAGTGATTTTTTACCACAGAGGTCACAGAGTGCACAGAGGTATTAATTAAAGACAAAAGTTAAAGAGCAGTGATATTAGAACTTAGATGTAAGTAATGGATTTATCGGTGTAGCGCGCAGCGCCTCGGTGCTCTCTGTGGTTCAAAAAAATTAAAACACTATTTACCATCGAGGCCACAGAGTGCACAGAGGAAGTGACTAAAGATAAATAGCAGTTATTATGTAAGATATCAGTAATTGATTTCTCGGTGTAGCGCGCAGCGCCTCGGTGTTCTCTGTGGTGAAAAAATTAAAACACTATTTACCACAGAGATCACAGAGTGCACAGAGGAAGTGATTAAAAATAAAAACAGGTAGCTGTCAGCGTTCAGTAAGGTATTACTCTGTGTAGCGCGAAGCGCCTCGGTGCTCTCTGTGGTGAAAAAAATTAAAACACTATTTACCACAGAGTGCACAGAGGGAGTGATTAAAAATAAAAACAGTTGTTAGATTTTGAGATTTCAGTAATTGAAGCTTTTCTCGGTTTAGTGCTTCGATTTTCACTGTGATTCAAAATAATCCTTTAGACGAGAAAGTGACTATACTGTCAAAATAAATTACAAGGAAGTGGATAAAAATATCAATGGAAACAGATTTACTAACTCATAAGGTTATTGGTTGCGCTATAGAGGTTCATAAACATTTGGGTCCAGGCTTATTAGAGTCTAGTTATGAAAGCTGTCTAATGTATGAACTAAATCAATCTGGGTTGCTAGCTATTGCACAAGCTGAACTACCTATAAAATATAAGAATGTATCAATCGATACAGGTTATAGACTTGATATATTGTTACCGGATAAGCTAATTGTTGAGTTAAAAGCCGTTGATAAATTGCGGCCTATTCATTCTGCTCAGTTGATGACGTATTTAAAGCTGACAGGAATAAGAACAGGTCTACTAGTTAATTTTAATGAAGTTAAGCTCGTTGACGGTATTAAAAGGATCAGAGTTTAATTACTTTACTTCCTAAATAACTTCAAGATTAAGAAGTTACAACTGACTGTCTTCTCGGTGTAGCGCGAAGCGCCTCGGTGTTCTCTGTGGTGCAAAAAATTAAAACACTATTTAACCACCGAGGTCACAGAGTGCACAGAGGAAGTGATTAAAAATAAAAACAGGTAGCTGTCAGCGTTCAGTAAGGTATTACTCGGTGTAGCGCGAAGCGCCTCGGTGTTCTCTGTGGTGAAAAAAATTAAAACACTATTTACCACCGAGGTCACAGAGTGCACAGAGGGAGTGATTAAAAATAAAAACAGGTAGCTGTCAGCGTTCAGTAAGGTATTACTCTGTGTAGCGCGAAGCGCCTCGGTGTTCTCTGTGGTTCAAAAGCGGGCTGCGAACTTACCTACCCACTGCGCGGGGTAAACTCCCGCCTACAGGTATAAAAAAACCTTGCGATGTTAACCGCAAGGTTTTTAAATTTCTCGAACCTCGAACCTCGAACCTCGAACCTCGAACCTCGAACCTCGAACCTGGAACCTGGAACCTGGAACCTAGTTCTTAAAAGCGTCTTGTAGTGGTGGCACTACTTGCTTTTTACGGCTCAATACGCCGTCTAGCCATACTTTACCGTCTTCTGGTTTTTCACCATAGGCTTGCTCAACAAGGCTGGCATCGTCTGATGCAATCAGCATTTGTGAGCCTTCTTTCATAATGTCGGTTAGTAGTAAAAATACTGAATGACGACCGCCTTCTTCTTTAAGCTTGGCAATGTCAGCTTCAAGGTCAGCTTTAATCTCGTCAAATACTGCAAGGTCAATAACTTCTAACTGACCAATGCCAACAAGGTTACCGTTCATGTTAAAGTCTTTAAAGTCACGCATTACTAAATCACGTACAGGCGTATCTTCAACGGCTGATTTAACGCGGAACATGTCCATGCCTAGTTCTTTAAAGTCTTCAATGCCTGCAATTTCAGCAAGGGCTTCAACACATTTAATATCGGCAGTGGTACAGGTTGGCGATTTAAAAATAACGGTGTCACTTAAAATAGCGCAAAGCATAATGCCAGCAATATCTTTTGGAATCTCTACGTTATAAAAATCGTACATCATCTTAATAATGGTGTTAGAACAACCAACAGGGCGGATCCAGCATTCAAGCGGGGTTGATGAGGTTAAATCACCTAATTTATGGTGATCAACTACACCAACAACGCGAGCTTGGTCGATATCATCAGGTGCTTGGGTTTTTTCTGTGTGGTCTACAATGTAAACGTCTTCGCCAGCGTAGCTAAGTTTAAGCTCAGGTGCTTCGAAGCCAAATTTATCTAAAATAAACTGTGTTTCTGGTGATACTTCACCAAGGCGGGTTGGAATTGCCGGCTCATCAATTTGGTTTTTTAAATAAGCCAGTGCAATTGCACCACATATTGAATCTGAATCTGGGATTTTATGGCCCACTACATACATTGACATTGACTAAACTCCTTAAAATTTGCCGATATTCTAGCAAAGTATGCAGCTTTTAACATATAGACAGTGCAATTAAGTTTTAGCTAAACTTGAAAACCTTATACAAATTAGGAACTGCATATGCGATTAAGCCGCAAAGGTTGGAACAATGTTATTATTTTTTCTATGTTGATTATGATCTTCTTTTTAAATGGTCTTCATAAAAAGATTGGATCCGATGAAACGCAGGCGCAACTGCAGCCACTACTTCCTGTGCAAAGCTTTGTGTTAACACTTGAATTTAGCGACCAAAAAATTGAGCGTATTGGTACAAGCTGGCGTACTACTGCTTTAATCAAGGAGGTACCGCTTAGTTGGCAAGGTTCAGAGCAGCAACTTAGTGAGCTTGTTTATTTATGGCAAAATACAGCGTTAATGACGACAGCCACACCTGATGCGCTTGATATCAATAAGCCGTTATCGGCAGCGACGTTTGAACTCGCGGGTGAGCCCCTACCTTGGGTGTACTTATTATATGAAGCAAATGGTCAGTATTATCTTCTCGAGAAAACTAGTCAGCGGCTAATGTTGCTTGATTTAAGCACTGCCAAGCAATTATTTCCTAGTTTTACCTTTTCATAAGTGAGTTTTATAAATGCCTGAATTACCAGAAGTAGAAGTTAGCCGCATGGGCATTACCCCCCATGTGCTAAACCAAGTCGTTACTAAGGTAAACATTCATAATGCAAGTATGCGCTGGCCTGTGCCAGATGAGGTATACCAACTTGAGGGGTTGGTGGTTAGCAGTATTGAACGACGTGCAAAATACTTATTGTTAGAGTGCGAGTTAGGCTCGGCTATATTGCATTTGGGTATGTCGGGGAACTTGAGGGTTGTGAACGCCAATGAGCCACTTAAAAAGCATGACCATGTTGAGTTTATTTTAGCCAACGACAAAGCACTGCGCTTAAACGATCCACGCCGCTTTGGTTGTTGTTTATGGCAAGCACCCAATGAAGAGCATAAGCTACTAGCTAAATTAGGCCCTGAACCACTCACTGATGACTTTTTTGCTAAACGTGTTTATGAGCAATCACGTAATAAAAAAGTGCCCGTTAAGCAGTTTATTATGAATAACGCCGTGGTGGTGGGGGTCGGTAATATTTATGCTAACGAATCATTATTTAAAGCGAGTATTGACCCTCGTAAAGAAGCCGGAAAGGTAAGCCTTAAACGCTACCAAACGTTAATCCCAATTATAAAAGACACCTTAGCCGCTGCAATTACTCAAGGCGGCACAACGTTAAAAGACTTTGCCCAAAGTGACGGTAAGCCTGGCTACTTTGCGCAGCAGTTATTAGTGTATGGCCGAAAAGGCCAACCTTGTGTAAATTGCGATACCGAATTAACCGAAATTCGCCTAGGGCAACGCAGCACCGTTTTTTGTGAGGTGTGTCAGAAGTAGAGAATAGCTGTCAGCTGTAAGTTTTCAGCTGTCAGTAAGAATGGTTACTCACTTGTTTTTATTTTTGCTATCAAACTTGTTAGCATTTTTGACAGCTGGACTGTTTCATTTAGCCAAGACTTACCTATGTCGGTATCAATATAGTTAATATCGATGCCAATATATATTTGGGTTCTTGCCTCAGCAAGCGAAGAGCGAGCGATATCTAAAAAGCGTGTTTTTTCTTTATCACTCTCTCTTGTCATGCCCTCAGCTATATTACTAGGAACAGATAAACCAGAGCGTGTTAATTGATCTCTAAAGCTAAAGTCTTTAATTAGTTGTGTATTTCTGTAAATATCAGCGCTAAGGCGAGCTGAGCGCTTCCATACATCTAAGTTTTCAAAGTTCATAATACAAAATCCTTATGCTCAGTTTTTATCCTAGTTGATATTTTATTAACTACAAATATCTATTTTCAGCAAGGAAGTATTTTCTGTTGACTCTAAAGTTATAATTAGCTTTTCTGACCGCTGACCGCTGACCGCTGACCGCTGACCGCTGACCGCTGACCGCTGACCGCTGACCGCTGACCGCTGA
>NZ_JASDDA010000066.1:0-17254 GCF_030407645.1 Pseudoalteromonas sp. APC 3495
GAGCAAAATTAAACAATGATCGCCAATTCGCTATAAACCAATTTTTTACTAACCAATCAGATCCAACCAGTTTATTTTAAAAATAATATTGCTTTAGCTCAGCGCTGATAAGGCATATACTGGAAAAATTGTTTTTAAATTTTAATACTTTGAGTGACATGTCTGCTAACTTATCAAAAAATGATTTAATGGCTATTTTTGAAGAAATTAAAAATGAGCAGGCTACCCAGTTTCCTCTTTCTGAGCGATTCATAAAAAAATTATTTAAACCCGCGGTGTTGGCCAAAGGAAAATCGTACTATAAAAACGGCCAAATCAGTTGGTTAGAACATAATGCAGATTTTTCTGTGGTTGACTCTACGGTGCAAGGTGATAAAGGAATCGCGTTCAACCAACGTATTGAGATCAGTAAATTACCAACTGGTTATTCGGTCGATACCCACTGTACCTGTAATGTTAAAACTAAATGCCGCCATTTGGCCGCTATTTTGTTAAAGCTTAAAATTGAGCATTCTGGTGAGTACGGTGAAGATTATTTTATTAATGATTGGTTTAGTGAACTAAGCGCACTTAAAAACACCGACCAAGCTCAACCCTCGCAAGTATTACTGTTTGTATTAGACATAGAAAACAACAAAGTATTTTTAACCCCTAAAATTGCCAACTACGATAAAAATAATAATTATGCACTTGGGCGAAATTTAACTGAGCAACAGCTTAATAGTTTTGTAACCCCTAGCGATTTGCTCGAAAGTGATTTTAGATTATATAGCTGGATCCGATCGCAAAATGCGGTCGGTAATATTGAGCTTAAAGGTCAATGGGGTTTTAATGCGCTGCAGCAATTACTAGCCACAGACAGATTATTTTTACAACGCTCTCGAGTACCTATTAAAGCGCAACCTGGTTTACCTCTTAACTTTGTTTGGGAAAAACAAAAAGAGGTAACCCAGTTAAAAATTCACTTGGATCAAATTCCTAATTGGGCGTTAATTAAAACAACGCCGCCTATCTACTTAGATTTAGATAAATATAAATTAGGCCGTATTCGTACGCCCCTCAGTGCTGATGAAATTGCGCACTTACAAACTATACCGGCGCTGCACGATACAAACTTTGACCGAATTTATAAGCAGCTTGCTGATAACTTTGGAGTAGGTGTTATTCCCCACCCTACTAATACACCAAGCACGCCTGTTAAGTCGTTGAGTAATGCCATACTTAAAGTTAGCATGTCGGGCTCAGTAATGGCTATTTCGTTATCGTTTAAGTATAAAAATAAAAACTATTTAGCGGGCACCGCGCCTGCAAAGTTAATTAATAGCGCCTTTGAAAACACCGTTACCAATGAGTTAGTCAACTTAGGCTTCGATTTTTGTAAAGGGGGTTTACACAGCGAGTTTATTTTTAGTCAGGAATCGGCTATTCACTTACATTGGCTAGTTCACGAGGTACTGCCCAGCTTTAAACAACGCGGTTGGCAAGTATCAATGAGCAAAGTTAATGTTGCTGATACTAAAAGCCAAATCTCATTGCATGTAAACAGAGCTGCAAATCATCAAATGCATAGTAAAGTAATGCTAAACGATACCAAAGTAGCCACCCTATTAAATGTAAATAATAAACTGTATGAATCGTTAAACCGTCAAAGTGAATTATTTTATTACTACCCTGTTGGCCGTCAA
Organism: Pseudoalteromonas sp. APC 3495; assembly: GCF_030407645.1. Taxonomy (NCBI): domain Bacteria; kingdom Pseudomonadati; phylum Pseudomonadota; class Gammaproteobacteria; order Alteromonadales; family Pseudoalteromonadaceae; genus Pseudoalteromonas; species Pseudoalteromonas sp. APC 3495. The sequence continues at coordinate 1,686 of NZ_JASDDA010000066.1, forward strand.
TTTGGGGTTATTGATAAAGCAGCGTTTAATTTATTAATTGAGTTTAAACTGCGGTTTGAATTTATTAAAACCCGTGACGAATTTAACATTCCGCTTTCATACTTACCTGAATTAGTTCAGCACACAGCTATTAATGTAGAGCTACATGACCCGTCATTAGAGCGTTACCTTGATGAACTAAATAACGATGCACTGCTATCACCTAACACTGCCATTCATGGCTTACACGATTCTGTAGTATTAAGAGAGTATCAGCAAGAAGGCGTGGCTTGGCTTAACTTTTTAAAGCGTAATCAGTTAGGTGGGATTTTAGCGGATGATATGGGCTTGGGTAAAACGTTACAAGTGATTGCCTACTTAGCAAGCTCATACAATACACCGCAAGCAGGGCCTACGCTTATTGTGTGCCCTACAAGTTTAGTGAGTAATTGGCAAAACGAAATTACCAAGTTCGCAAAAAGCTTAAAAGTGACCACTATTTTTGGTGCACACCGAAATGATTCGTTGCAGCATTTGGCACAAGCGCAGTGTATTTTAACCACGTATCCGCTATTAAAACGTGACATTGCTTATTACTCACCGCTGTATTTTGAAAACATTATTCTTGATGAAGCCCAGTATATTAAAAACGATACCGCACAAGTTTCGCGGTTGGTAAAACGTTTAAATGCCGACTTTAAGCTTTGTTTAAGTGGCACACCAATTGAAAACAATTTATTTGAATTAAAGTCATTGCTCGACTTTGCAATGCCCTCGCTTTTAGGTTCACAGGCGCACTTTAAGCAGCATTTTCAAGGCCCTATTGAACGCGAAAGCAACATTGAACGTGCAGAGCAACTAAAAGCGTTAATTATGCCGTTTATTTTGCGCCGTACTAAAGCCCAAGTGGCTCAAGAGCTGCCGCAAAAAACCGAACTTATAAAAGAGTTTGAGTTTGAACCTAAACAAAAAGATATGTATCACGGCATTACGCGTGCGCTTGAAGAAAAGCTCATCGATTTATTTGCTGAGCAAGGTGTGCAAAAAAGTAAACTCGCCTTTTTAGAAGCCTTGTTAAAGTTACGCCAAATTTGTTGTCATCCTAAACTCATTGAACCTGAAACTGAGGCAGCCAGTGCTAAATTAGAATGGTTATCGAGCCACTTACCTTTAATGCTAAGCCTTGGCCGTAAGGTCATTATATTCAGTCAGTTTACCTCTGCCCTTGATTTAATTGCCGAGCGTTTAAATGAGCTAAATATTAATTTTAGTATGCTAACGGGGCAAACGCGTCATCGGGATAAAGTAATAGACGAATTTACCAGTGGTAACACTTCTGTGTTTTTAATTAGCTTAAAAGCCGGTGGCACAGGGCTTAATTTAACCCAAGCCGACACGGTTATTCATTTTGATCCATGGTGGAACCCTGCCGTTGAAAAACAAGCCACCGATCGTGCTTATCGAATTGGGCAAACAAACCCAGTGTTTGTTTATAAACTAATTATGGCTAACTCTATTGAACAAAAAGTATTTCAAATGCAGCAAGATAAGCAAGCGCTTGTAGATGCATTATTTACCGAAAAATCAATGAGTTTTACCCAGTTTGACGAACAACAAATGCTGTCTTTAATTAAAAGCTAAAATAATTTTAAAAAATCATGACGAGTTTTTGAACTTATTTAAATTGTAGGCGTCTATTAATATGCTTGGTTAAATTGCAGTTTCTCCAAGCTTTCATGTTGATATCCCATATAGTAGTTACTAGACATAGTAATGATTAAGCCAGCCAGTAATGCGCTGGCTTTTTTTTGCTTTTAAAAATATTTATTTTTTATTTAATTTATTTTGAACTAATCACAAATGGCTGGGTCTATTATTATGCTTGTAGTTGATGTGTTGTTATACAAGTTTCATGTTGATTTCCCTGTTTGATTACTAATTTAGTAATATTGAGCCAGCTTTATTAGCTGGCTTTTTTTATGCCTCAAATTCAACTTTTTTAAAATTATTTTGAACTAATTTAATCAGAGCGCGTCTACAATTATGCTTGTAGTTGATATGTTGTTTTACAAGTTTCATGTTGATTTCCCTGTTTGATTACTAATTTACTAATTTACTAATTTACTAATTTAGTAATATTGAGCCAGCTTTACTAGCTGGCTTTTTTTATGCGCTTAATTTAGTGTTTTACCCTACTGCTAAAGAGCGTAATTCGTTATGATGGCATGTCACTAAATTTTAAAAGTTTATTCTATGTTTACTTCGTTTTTATCCCATTTAGATTGGTTAAGTGTTGGTACTGGCGCTATAGCCGGTATGGCTATTTTCAGCGTTGTATCAGTCCAGTTAAGTAAAAAAATAAAGCGCCAAGTGAGTGAGCAGCAACAAGAGTTATTGTTATTACAAAGCCAGTATGAGCATACGCAAAATCAATATGCCTCTTTAGTGGAAGAGCACGACTTGTTAGGGCTTACTCATCAAGAGCAACGTGATCAGGCGCAACATTTTAAAACGCGATTAACTGAGCAAGAAAAACAAAGTCAACTTTATAATCAATATTGGCGTAAAACCGAAGCCGAGCTAACCGCCCTGCGCGAGCAATACAATCTGCGCGATGTCGAGCTTAATAATATACGCACCACCCTTGAGCAAAAGCAGCAACATTTCAGCGAGCAACTCGCCCATATAGAGCAAAGTAAAGAAACGCTTAAAAAAGAATTCGAAAATTTAGCCAATCAAATCTTAGAAGAAAAATCGCAAAAATTTAAAACCCTCAATCAAGAAAGCATAGAGCAGTTACTCAAGCCGGTTCAAGGTGAGCTAAAAGGCTTTAGAGATAAAATGGAATCTATTCACGTTGAAGACTTAAAACAACGTGCTGCGCTTAAAACCGAACTATTGCATTTACAAGCCAAAAGCCAAGCCATTACCGAGCAGGCTGACAAGCTCAGTAATGCGCTGCAAGGACAAAAGAAAACCCAAGGTAATTGGGGCGAGTTAATGCTTGAAAACGTGCTTGATAGCGCAGGACTTCGAGCTGGCACAGACTATAAACGCGAAGTGTCGTTTAATACCGAAGACGGCCGTCTTCGTCCTGATGTGGTGGTGTATTTACCTCAAGGTCGCCACTTAGTGATTGATGCAAAAACATCGTTAAATGCCTATACCCGTTATGTAAATGCCGAAACAGAGCTGGAATCTCAACAAGCGATTAAAGAGCATGTAAATGCCGTAACTTCCCGTATAAATGAGCTGGCCAGTAAATCGTATGACCGTTTACCAGGGATAAACTCGCCTGAGGTTGTTATTATGTTTGTACCGATTGAATCTGCGTTTGTAGAAGCACTTAAATACCAAAGCGACATTTACCAGCAAGCAATCGAAAAAAACATTTTGGTTGCTACTCCTACTACCCTGCTAACCAGTTTAAATATTGTTAAGCAGTTATGGCGCTTTGAAGAGCAAACTAAATATTCAAAAGAGCTGGCTAATCGTGCTGAGCGTTTTTACAGTAAGCTCAACGGCTTTTTAACCAGTATGGAAGGGGTGGGTAAACAGCTCGATAAAGCCAAAGAAACCTACGATAAAGCATTCTCTCAGTTATACCGTGGTAAAGGTAACTTAATTAAACAAGCCTCAGAATTTAAAGAGTTGGGTGTATCGGTGCAAAAAGAGTTACCTCAAGAAAGCGTTGAACGCGCTCACTTAGAGCTTGATGAATAAACACCACATATAATATTTGCGCACTGAGGTTGTGCGTTTATGTGGCTAGTTATTTACTAACTGCGCAGGCACTATAATAATATCTGTCCTTTAGGATTAACCACATGCAACGCCCAACCGTCTTTTTCATTTCTCATGGTGGCGGCCCAATGCCATTACTAGGTGATGCTAACCATGCAGAAATGCGAGCCTGCTTAGAACAAGTTGCCGCTACAATCCCAAAGCCTAGCGCTATTTTAATGGTCAGCGCGCATTGGGAAGCTCAACCAATTAGTATAACTGCGCACTCTTCACCGCCGCTTATTTACGATTACTATGGTTTTCCTGAGCAGGCGTACCAATTAACTTACCCTTGTACTGGCCAGCCGCAACTTGCTAATTTAGTACAGCAAGCGCTCGCAACACATAATATTGACTCAAAACTCGATCCACAGCGTGGTTTTGATCACGGTATGTTTGTACCGTTAAAAATTATGTACCCAGAGGCCGATATTCCTTGTGTGCAAATATCCTTGCATCCAAGTCTTGATCCGCTGTTGCATGTTGAAATTGGTAAAGTGCTGCAACGTATTGATTACGATAACTTATTAATTATAGGCTCAGGCTTTACCTTCCATAATATGCGCGCTTTTGGTGTTACCCAATCAAGCGATGTTAATCAGCAAAATCAGGCATTTGAAAATTGGCTGGTAAGCACAATCGCAGATCAAACATTAACCGAGCAGCAGCGTGAACAGCAATTATTAGCATGGCAGCAGGCTCCAGCTGCACGCTTTAATCACCCCAGAGAAGAACACTTGTTACCGCTACATGTATGCTATGGTGCTGCTATGTGTTCAAGCACTGAGGTATTTGAATTAAATATTGCCAATAAGCGAGCCAGTATGTATTTGTGGCAATAATAAAAAACACGCCAGACTTTGCTAGGCGTGTTTTTTGGTTCTTCTGCATTTATTGCAGCGGTTAAGCGGCAATTACCATTTCATTTCGCCTTTATGAACTTTAGCGCCAATGCTAAGAGCCATAGGTAATACAGCCTCTGGGTATGAGTTGGTCATTTTATCTATCAGCAGTTTACTGCTACCGCTACTTTGCTTAGCGTGTGCAAAATCCTTTAAATACTGAATTGAAAAATCAATATTTGCAGCATCTAATTGGGTGCCTGCTTTCATATGCCCTGGGATCACCACGTCAGGTTTAAGTGCTTTCATTTCATTAAGTTGTTTTGCCCAGGCATCTTGCTCTGCTTGAGTTTGCGCATCGGCCATCCATAAATGAACATTAGCGTATACAGCCACATTCCCTAAAATGGCTTTGTTATCAGGTATCCATAAATAAGGGCGATGATTATGCTCACCCTCTGTACCACGAATTTCAATGGTATGGCCTTCTATTTTTAAGCTATTACCATTAAATACCTTAGGAACAACGGGGTCCTTTGGGGCGTTTTCACCCATTTTTGGCGTCCAGAAAGCAAGTTTACCTTTAAGCTTTGCTGCTATTTTTTGGTGCACTGCCGGTGTGGTTATAATCTTTGCGTCAGGAAAAAACTGCTGTAACACTTCAGCGCCAAAGTAGTAATCAGGATCGGCTTGGCTAATAAAAATAGTTTTTAGTTGTTTACCAGAGTCAATTACTTTGGCGGCAATGCGCAGTGCATCTGCTTTGGTAAATCCGGTATCAATTAAAATTGCATCGGTACGGCCATAAACCAGCGTGGCATTAACATGAAAGCTATTGCTGTCAGCGTTATACACATCAAGGGTTAGTGGGGTTTCGTCTGCAATAGCGATATTGCTGGCTAATAGTGTGCTTAGTAAAAGCGTGCGTAGGTTCATAGTATTCTCATCATTGGTTGTTAATGCGAGCATAATAAAGGTTTGATATGTTCAGAAAAACAACCAATAATTAGCATCATTGTTTCATAAATCGTGCAAATACTATGGATAAACTCACCGCAGCGCAGGTTTTTGTGGATGTTGCCTACTCAGGCAGTTTTACTGCCACTGCCGATCGGCTTGAAATGTCACGCCCTATGGTTACTCGTCATATTGAGTCGGCAGAAGCATGGCTCAATACTCGTTTGCTACACCGAACTACCCGCAAAGTTACACTTACCACCGCTGGCGAGGCCTGTTTACCCGAAATAGAGCAATGGTTAGCACAGGCTAACCGTTTAGTTGAACAAACTAAAAGCCAGCAACAGTTGTCAGGTAAAATTCGAGTAGCGACCAGTATGTCGTTAGGCTTTGCACAATTAGCCCCTATATTTACACGCTTTATGAAACGTCACCCTAACGTGCAAATAGACATAGATCTTGAAGACTCAACCACAGATCTAATAGAGCAGCGTGTTGATTTGGCAATACGTATTGCAGCCAATCCTGATCCTTCGTTAATAGGTAAACCTATTGCCGAGTGTGAATCTATATTAGTGGCCTCAGCCAGCTACCTTGCTGATTATCCGGCAATAACGACACCACAACAGTTAAGCACTCATCAATGTTTAGGCTATAAAAACTTCGACCGATATATTTGGCATTTACACAACGGGGATGAATTTCAATCGGTTGATGTTAAATGTAATTTAAGTGCAAACGAGGCCACCACATTACTTCATGCAGCCATAGCCGGTGGTGGTATTTCAGTGCAGCCTACGTATTTGGCAAATCAATATATACTGGATGGTCGCTTGCAGCGTGTATTAGCGCCATGGACATTAAACCCAATGAAAATATATGTGCTTTACCCTTCTCGTCAGCATTTATCAGCAACAGTAAGAGCACTAATCGACACGCTCAGTGAAGAATTTAAAAATCCAGCATGGTAATTAATTATAAAAGTTTGGGTTTAAACCATAGCTTTGTGCGTTAAGCATACTGATATTCTGTAGGTTATTTTGTTACAGTAAATGTAATAAGCGCCTTAATCCATAAAGGGCAACAGACCCAAGGAACAATAACAATGAATCTGATCAAAACATCGGGCTTGGCACTGGCCATTGTTGCGGGCTTAGGCTTGCAAGCATGTTCAAGTACCAACATAACAACCAACAACAATGCAGCGATGAGTACCGTGAATAATCCATTAAGCCTAGCGCAAATTTATAAAGATAAAGAATTTAAAACCCAGCGTAGCACTTACTTTAAGTGGCTAGACGATGGCACCGGCTACACTGTGCTTGAAGAGCGCGAAAGTGAAAAAGAAAAAGCAGACGATAACAACGTCGATGATGAAAAAGAGCACGGCGTAAAAGGCAACGACATTGTATTTTACAATGCTGACGGTACAGGCCGTAAAGTACTGGTTGAGTTTGAAAAGCTGTTGCCAGAGGGCGCAGACGAGCCATTTGCAATCGAAAGCTATCAGTGGTCAAAAGACGGTAAATGGCTGATGGTATTTACCAACAGTGAGCAAGTTTGGCGCTCACGCAGCCGAGGCGACTTTTGGTTACTTAACCTTGAGACTAACCAATTACAGCAACTTGGTGGCTTGGATGTTGAGCCTACTAAGTTAATGTTTGCTAAGTTCTCGCCAGATAGCTCAAAAGTGGCTTACGTACGCGATAACAACATTTACATGCAATCGGTTGGCAGTAACGATGTAACCGCGCTTACAACCGATGGCAGCGCCACCATAGTTAACGGTAATTTTGATTGGGTATACGAAGAAGAATTCACCATTGCCGATGGTTTTCGTTGGAGCCCCGACAACAAATCAATCGCCTATTGGCAGCTTGATACCAGTGACGTTAAATTTTTCACTATGATCAATAACACCGACGAACTGTACCCTACCCTTAAAGAATTCCCTTATCCTAAGGCCGGTGAAACCAACTCTGCCGTGCGTGTTGGTGTGGTAAGCCTTGCTGATAAACAAACCCGTTGGGCTGAGCTTGAAGGCGATAACCGCGACCGTTATATTCCGCGTATTAGCTGGGCTGGCACCGGTAATGAATTAATGATTCAAGACTTAAACCGCCCGCAAAGCCATAACAAAGTGTGGTTGTTTGATTGGCAAAAGCAGCAACTGACCAAGATTTTAGAAGACAAAGACGATGCGTTTATCGAATGGTTTTATAAAGCAAACTGGTCAAAAGACGGCGAGTTTTTTATTTGGCATAGCGAACGCGACGGTTGGCGTCATCTTTATCGTGTATCGCGCGATGGCAAGACTATTATCGACCTAACCCCTGGCGATTACGACATTATTGATATGCTTACCATCAATGAAGATAAAAACGTGATGTATTTTATTGCCTCGCCAAACGATCCTGGTCAGCGTTATTTATACAGCACACCGCTTGATGGCAGCAGCAAACCGGTACGGGTAACACCTGCTGAGTTTGAGGGATCAAACAGCTACTACATGTCAAAAGATGCCTCGTGGGCAATGCATACTTACTCTAAATTTGGTACGCCACCGACTAAAGAGATCATTAAAGTGAGCGATCACAGTAATGTAAAAACCTTAGTTGAAAATACAAAGCTCAAACAAAAGCTGGCTGAACAAAGCTTACCCAAGCATGAGTTTTTTAAAGTAAACGCGCAAGATGGTACCGAGCTTGACGGCTACATTATGTTCCCAGAGAACATGGATAAAAGTAAAAAATACCCAATTGTATTTTACGTATACGGCGAACCATGGGGCTCTACCGTGCAAGACCGCTGGGAAGGCAACAGTTACCTGTATAAAGCACTGTTAACGCAAAAAGGCTTTATTGTGGCATCGGTTGATAACCGCGGTACACGTGCACCAAAAGGCCGCGATTGGCGTAAATCGATTTATAAAAAAATTGGTTCTATCACAGTGCAAGACCAAGTAGACGCCCTAGATGCTATGGCTAAACGTTGGGATGTAATAGACACCGATCGCGTTGGCGTATGGGGACACTCAGGCGGCGGTAGCTCAACCCTTAATTTACTGTTCCGCCATGGCGATAAATTTAAAGTAGGCATTGCCTCAGCACCCGTGCCAGATATACGTTTATACGACACCATTTACCAAGAGCGTTATGCGGGTAACCCAAACACCGATCCTGAGAGTTACGATAACACCTCGCCGATTACCTTTGCTAAAAACCTAACCGGTAAGCTATTGCTTATTCACGGCACAGGCGATGATAACGTGCATTACCAAGGCTCAGAGCGTTTAATTGACGAGCTTGTAAAGCATAACAAGCAGTTTGAGTTTTTCTCATACCCTAACCGCTCACATAGCCTACGTGAAGGTAAAGGCACGACCTTGCATTACCATACTATGATGGCCGATTTTTTTGAAAAGCACTTACTAAACAAGTAATCGTTTTAAAAAAATAAAATACTAAAGCCGCACACTAACAATTAGTGTGCGGCTTTTTTAATCAAAATGGTGCGGGGGTTTACAGCTGAGGTCAAAGGTTAAAGGAAAAAGGGCAAAGGTTTTTAGTTATTGTGAGTTGGGTAGAGTCGAACAAAGCCCAACAAGGAAATACTGCTCAATGGCAATAATTGAATCATTTATTGCTAAACATAACTTGGAATTAGAGAGGTATTAAAAAAGTAGCATCCTTGCTACTACAAGTGCGATATTAAGAGCTTGGTTGCGAAGGTTGATACTTATTAACGAGAATGTGCTGCAAACTTTTAAGTGCTCGCTTTATCGCTTGCAGCATACTTCTTCCCTTTGTATTTACATTAATACTGGGTAGCCCAGGCAAAAGAATATTAATTTTGCATTGCTGCAAAGTGCCGTGGCGATCACTCGAAAGATCATTTATTTGAATCTCAACTTTACGAATATTCAAAGCATGTTTTGCCAATTGGCTTTTTATCAACTTTAAAAGCGACATCTTTTCACTTGCGTTAATTATCTTGTTTTTAACTGTAAGTTTTAGCTTCATGCAATTACACCTTTTAATAGTAACTATGTTGCAGGCATGACTGTAATCTACTAACTTAGTGGCAAAGGAAAAAGCTGATTATTTCTTACTTTAAAACAGGTATTTTCGAATGATTACCAACATTAACTACAATCACTTATATTATTTTTGGCAAGTAAGTAAGCACGGCAGTATTGCAGCGGCGAGTAAAATACTTAATTTAACGCCGCAAACGGTGAGCTCGCAAATTACTAACTTAGAGCAACGACTAGGAAAACCGCTATTTATTCGTCAAGGGCGAGGCCTACAGTTAACGGAATTTGGCCATGTAACCCAGCAATACACCAATGATATGTTTGCTATTGCCCATGAATGGCTAGAAACCACGCAAGGTGATACCACGCACTATTCACGAACGTTAAAGGTGGGTATTTCAGACGTGTTGCCTAAATCACTGGTGTCGAAGTGGCTAGCGCCTTTAATTAATAACGACCGTATTACAAACTTACACTGTATTGACGGCCAACAAGATGAGCTGCTTGCACAAATGGCGATTCATAAGCTCGACTTAGTGTTAGCCGATAAACCACTCGATACCACCTTGCCATTTAAGGCGTTTTGCCATGAAATAGGTAAAAGCCAAATTGCTCTTTTTGGTAAGGAAACATGGCATTCGCAGTTACATAAGCAGTTTCCGCAGTCTTTAAATAACAAGCCTCTAGTGCTCCCCGCAAAAGAAAGCCCCGTCGCGCGTGCTATTTATTATTGGCTGCAAGAGCAAGACATTGAAATGACAATAGCAGGCCATGTTGACGACAGCGCATTAATGAAGTCACTCGGTGAGCAAGGGTTTGGGATATTCCCTGCGCCTATTTTGGTAAGAGCCGAAGTAGAACGCCATTACGACGTTAATTACATTGGTAGAATTGATAATGTTTATCAGCATTATTATGCCTTTACGCCTGACAGGCTCATTAAAGACAGTATTTATGACGAGTTTATAAAGCACGCGCAAATGACGTAGATTTTAGTTAACCGTCTTAAGATTAACGGGCGTCGGGGTGCGGGTTACGGATCTAAAACCTTACACTTCTCATACTTCAAATAAATATATTAAAAATATCAACAAAGCGATAAAGAATATCGGAGTGAGCAAATAAAATATGATATTGGCTACTATTTTATTGTTATCTCTAAACTTTAATATTTTTTGGCGTGCGGCAATTAAGGCTGGAAATGTAATAAACCCTTGGATACCGATAGCTAAAGTAATAGTAAGTTGCATGATAATAATTTGCCAGTATTGCTCTGGGTCATCAATTAACGATGCTTGTTGATAGTCGCTGCCCGTCGTTCCAAGCTGATGAGCAGTTCCTGTAATTAACCCTATAGTAGGTGATATCAAAAAGAACAAAGCAACACTTAAGATTGTTTTATCAACTTTATCCCTTAATTTAACTATTTTCATAGCATCCTTGCCTTAAAGTTTATTATTTCAAAATATATTCGCAAGCAAGCCTGCGAACTTTAACTTTATCGAGTAAACATATTGATTGCCATTACAATTAATAAGCCGGCAAATATTTTCTTTATGGTTGAAACTGGCAAATAATGGGTGGCTTTAGCACCGAGTGGCGCGGTAAACCATGAGGTGCATACAATACCCAATAAAGCGGGCAAATACACAAAGCCTGCAAATCCTTGTTTTAGGCTAAATAACTGGCTGCCTGAGCTGATATAACCCAGTGAACCAAACAGCGCTATCACAATGCCTGAGGCCGAGGCGCAGCCTATGGCTTTTTTCATATCAACAGAAAAAAACGTCAGTAACGGCACCAATACTGCCCCGCCGCCAATACCAATCATGGCAGACAAGCCACCGGTTATGGTCGTATAAACACTGAGTAACCCTTTGTTTGGTAACGGGCGCGCTATTGCTGAATCATTCTTACCAGAAAAAATCATTTTAAGTGCAATTAGCACCACACTTACAGCAAATACCAAACGCACTACATGCTCAGGTAACAGCGCAGCCATAAAGCCACTAATAAGCGCGCCAAAGGCAACGCCTACCATAACCCAAGGTGCAATATTCCAGGGTACATTGCCATTTTTATGATGCGCAATAGCCGACGAGGTCGAGGTAAATAAAATAGAGGCCAGCGAGGTCGCAATGGCAACCACCACTACTTGCTCAGGTGGCAAAGCATTAAAGTGCAGTAATATCATGCTGAGTATGGGTACAATAACCAGCCCGCCCCCTATTCCTAATAAGCCTGCTAAAAAACCAACACCGCTACCTAATATGGCGCAGTATATAATTAACACTATTAAATCACTCATTCCTTTTGTCTCTTCTTATGTTAAGGGTTGTTATGCTCTGTGGCGGTGAGTTGCGTGTAAAAAACGTTTAATAAAACATCTAAGCTCACCAAGGTTTATTCGAGTATATCAACAACCGTTTATGCAAATGGCACTTTAAGTACTTATAAGTATTGAATAATACTCACGTTTTGTATGAATAAATCACAACACCCGTAAAAACATCTAGAAATCTAGACTTCTAAAGCGGTTTTTGTGAGAGGGTCATAGGTAATTAGCTGAATTTACCCATTTAACTTTGCTACAGAATGAATCTGGCTCATGTTTTACCTGAAATAATACCGTTTTTCTTCATGCTACATAGCGCGTATAAATTTATTAACTCTGCAGAGCACCATTACAGCTAACCCGTTATGTCGGTTTTAACAGCGAGTAATGCGCCATCAATAAAAGCAGCAACAACTCAAATTGAAAGGATACGGCTATGAGCACTGATCTTACATTTACTATTAAAAGCACTAACTTGGATGAAAACTATCATCCATCAAATAACACACGTATCACGACCAACTTCGCTAATTTAGCAAGGGGTGAAAGCCGCCAACAAAACCTGCGTAATACCCTAAAAATGATCAACAATCGTTTTAATGCTCTGGCTAGTTGGGATAACCCACAAGGGGATCGTTACGAGGTTGAGCTCGAGATCATTTCGGTTGATTTAGACATTGCAGGCAGTGGCCAAGCATTTCCGTCAATTGAGGTATTAAAAACCAATATTATTGACCGTCAAACCAACGAGCGAATTGAAGGCATGGTGGGTAATAACTTTTCATCCTATGTGCGCGACTACGACTTTAGCGTGTTATTGCTTGAGCATAACAAAAGCAAACCGCAATTTAGTATCCCCGATAATTTTGGTGACTTACACGGTAAGTTGTTTAAATGCTTTGTAAACTCAGATACCTATAAACAGCATTTTAAAAAGCCACCGGTTATTTGTTTAAGCGTGTCTGATAACAAAACCTATCAGCAAACCGAAAATCTACACCCTATCTTAGGCGTAGAGTATCAGCCTAATGAATCGTCGTTAACTGAGCAATATTTTAAAAAAATGGGCTTACAAGTGCGCTACTTTATGCCACCAAACAGCGTTGCACCGTTAGCGTTTTACTTTTTTGGTGACCTACTTAACGACTACAGCAATCTTGAACTAATTAGCACCATTAGCACCATGGAAACGTTTCAAAAAATTTATCGTCCAGAAATTTATAACGCTAATGCCGCCGCAGGTAGTCGTTATAAACCAAATTTAAAAAATGATGATCATTCATTAACGCAAATTGTGTATGACCGCGCAGAGCGAGGTCAATTAGCGGTTGAGCAAGGCAAATTTACCGAGCAGCACTTTATTAAGCCTTATCAATCAGTGCTGCAGCAGTTCTCGGCAAGTATCGCTTAATCACACAACAAAATTAAAGGCAGCATTTATTATGAAAAAACTATTACCTACTTCATCAGCAGGCAGCTTGCCAAAACCGTCATGGCTTGCCGAACCCGAAACCTTATGGTCACCATGGAAATTACAAGGTAGCGAACTGGTTGATGGCAAACACGACGCCCTGCGTATTTCTCTGCACGAGCAACAAACCGCAGGTGTAGATATAGTCAGCGACGGCGAACAAACCCGTCAACACTTTGTAACCACCTTTATTGAGCACTTAAATGGCGTTGATTTTGAAAACCGCAGAACAGTTAAAATTCGCGACCGTTACGACGCCAGCGTACCCACAGTGGTTGGCCCTGTGTCTCGCACTAAATCGGTATTTGTTGAAGACGCAAAGTTTTTACGCCAGCAAACCAGCCAACCAATTAAATGGGCACTGCCTGGGCCCATGACTATGATCGACACCCTGTATGACGATCATTATAAAAGCCGTGAAAAACTAGCATGGGAATTTGCTAAAATACTTAACCAAGAAGCCAAAGAGCTAGAAGCCGCAGGGGTTGATATAATTCAATTTGATGAACCTGCTTTTAACGTGTTTTTTGACGAGGTAAACGACTGGGGCATAGCCTGTCTAGAGCGAGCCATAGAAGGGTTAAAATGCGAAACCGCCGTGCATATTTGCTACGGCTACGGCATTAAAGCCAACACCGATTGGAAGAAAACCCTCGGCACCGAGTGGCGACAATACGAAGAAGTATTCCCTAAGCTGCAAAAATCGAATATTGATATTATTTCGCTCGAATGCCAAAATTCACATGTACCCATAGAGCTACTCGAACTCGTACGCGGTAAAAAAATAATGGTGGGCGCAATCGATGTAGCCACCAATACCATAGAAACCCCTGAAGAGGTGGCAAAAACCCTACGCGAAGCGCTTAAATATGTAGATGCCGACAAACTATACCCCTGCACCAACTGCGGCATGGCCCCCCTGCCGCGCGACATCGCAAACGGCAAACTCAACGCTCTTAGCAAAGGCGCAGAGCTAGTTCGTAACGAACTGTTAGCAGCCAGTTATTAGCAGTGATTGTTGCTTAATTTTAGTTACAGCTGCTGTAAAAAAGCCACATCTTAACACGTGTTGAAGTGTGTCTTTTTTAATCAAAATGTAACGGGGGTTTACAGTTAAAATGCAAGGTTAAAGGCAAAAGGTGTTAGGTGAAAGGTTTAAAGTTCGTTGAATATTGGTTGAGTGCAACAAATTAGCTTAAGTAATCAAACCTAACTGACTGCTAGGTATTATTGATTGACAAGTACCCCATTTGCAGAGAATGGCAACGCCAGCATTTGCGGCTGGTTTGGAGCGCAGCGGAAAACCAGTCCGACAACATGCGCTTGTTAAATGGCATTGCCGATGACTACCGGCAAGGGGATAACTGCCTCTAATTTACAATTATTCCCTCTTTCACCGGCCCAGTACTTACGAGCCAATTCGTATGCCCCAATTATAGAACCACCCAGATATAACAAGTTTTGATCTGCTATAAATGCCTGTTCGCTTTCCACTTCATATATAGAGCAAGCCCCTCCCGAACTTACGTTAAATTTTTTGGCATCATCCAATTCACACCATGCGAACATAGATTGCATTCGTGATGGTAATTGAGGGAATTCACTTTTCCTGACAAGCTCAAATATCGCTTCTACCATTGGAGTTGTGTGAGTTATTTGTAGCGGATTTCTTGTGCCATTTTCAAAGATAACAAGACCATGTTTAATCAAATATTGGAATCCATGTTCAGACAAACCCTCAGGGTACATTTGATTTATTCTAGAAATTACATCGTCCTCATCGTATACATTCTGAACTGTCCAAATTTGATAATCAGAGTAATTACTCTTTAAACCAAATGTAATATTTTTAGCTACGTTACCTGAACGGTCAACAGTATAAAACTTCGGCACAATTTCTCCTTCGCCATTTAACAATTTAATAGTGCGCCCATCGCGCATATTTCTGCCGACGTCACGCTCATTTTTCTACTTTATATAGTTTTAGCAAATAACCTAAGGTATTACTATCATTAAGTTTTCTAAAATTTAAAGTAAAGTTAAATAAAACAATATGCGCTATTTGCTAATTTTTATAAATATGTAAGCAAAGAGCTGTTTGATGAATTGATTAGCTATTATATTTATTTAATCTCAATGTTCAGTTTTTGCTCAGATTTGACTGAT